>JAIELR010000104.1 GCA_019752835.1 Gammaproteobacteria bacterium
TTTAGTAAGGGCCGCCAAAAACTGGGATAATCGTGGATCCGTCAGCTCGTCCTGGCGCGTGACAAAAATCAATTCATCATAAAGTGGCACCCCATAATCTTCATAATTAAAAAGTCTCGCGGGCTGTCCATTATCCGCCATTTCAAAAGGCTCAAACGTACGCGTAATACCCGTGACTGCATCGACTTGATGACTCATTAATGCTTGTGTCAAACCATAATGCACATTGACCAAAATCACATCTTTCTCCGTTAATCCGCCACTTGCCAACATCGTGTCTAACAACGCATGATCGGTGCCATCGACTGAGTAACCAATTTTTTTGCCTTTTAAATCAGCAATGGTATGAATATCGCTACTTTTCAATACCGTTAATGAGTTCAATGGTGTTGGGATTAAAGTACCGATACGGACAATGGGCAAACCCGCATTGACAGCAATAAGTAGGGTCGGTTGATACGTAATAGCAATATCTGCTTTTCCTGCGGCAACCAACTTTAGCGGATCAGCCGGATCCGTGGGACTGACTAATTTCACATCTAGGCCCTGTTGTTTAAAGAAACCATACTGTTCTGCAACAAATAAAGGCGCATGATCGGGATTCAAGTACCAATCTAATAATACTGTGAGTTTTTTAGTTGCAGCAAAACTGCTTGCGCTAATCAGGCTTAGACTGATGATAAACATCACTTGGATAAAAAAAGCGACTATCTTACTTTTATGAGCCATTTCATACCCCTATCTACACTAAAAAATAATAATAACGCTAAACCTATTAAACAAATTAAAGCTGCAAACATCATGTCAACCTGCAAGCGAGCGTTAGCATTTAGCATCAAATAACCTAAACCTTGACTCGATCCGACCCACTCGCCGATCACCGCCCCCATAGGCGCATAACAAGCGGCCAATCGCAGTCCTGAGGCTAATGCGGGTAAAGCCGCGGGCAAGGCAATATAACGCAACACTGAAAAACGTGTCGCTTGCATGGTTTGAGCTAAATCAAGCCAGTTTTCATCAACCTGCACTAAACCATCATAAAAAGTCGTTGTTACCGGAAAAAAAAGCATAATCATCACCGTTACTATTTTTGATGCCATGCCATAACCTAACCAAACAACCAATAAAGGCGCAATAGCAAAAGTAGGCAATGCTTGACTTATAACAAGACTGGGCAATAAATAATGTCGAACGACAGGAAAATAACTAAACACTAAGGCACTAAACATACCAATGCCAACAGCTAAAATAAAGCCAAGAATACTTTCTAGCGCTGTCGACAAGGTTTGCAATAATAGAAGATGAATATTATTGATCAAGGTATGAAAAACCAACAATGGTCCTGGCAATAAATAAGGTGGGAGATGTTCAAGGCTCACAACAAGCTGCCAAGTGACGATAATAAACAGAATAGCAATCGATTTTTGGCCGATTGTGCTGAGTATTTTCAAATTTTTCATCGCAATGCCTCCTGCGAATGAAGCTCAGCAATCAATTGTTTTTGCAAGGCTAATAATGCTGGATTCGTTAAATCACGTGGCGATTCGTCGGGGGGGAAAATAGGTAGTGATAATTGCGCAGGATCGCCTCGTAAAATAAAAATTTGGTGAGCTAAACGTAGCGCTTCCCATGGATCATGCGTAATTAATAAGACCGTTTTTCCGTGCAATTTTTCAGCGGCCAGCGCTTGCATATCATAACGAGTGATTGCATCAAGCGCAGAAAAGGGCTCATCCATTAAGACAACAGGCTGATCTTCCATGAGAGTTCTTGCTAAAGCGCCGCGCTGTCTCATTCCACTGGATAATGCATGCGGTTTAACATGTATTTCAGCGCCCAAGCCTACCGACTCAAGCATTTTTATAGCGTTAATTTCAAACGATTGATTACGTTCACCGCGAAGATCACTCCCTAATAACACATTATCCAAAAGTGAGCACCACGGTAAAAGTAAGTCGGATTGAGCCATATAAGCTACACGTCCGGTTAATGAAACACTGTCTGAGGTTTCAAGTTCAGCCTGATAGACTAAGTTGAGTTCATCATGTTCAATACCGGGGATATACAATGGGCGGTTTGGTTTTCTGTTAGGAAAATTTTGTAATTTGCTTGTCCCACGACCGGCTAAAGGCAAGCCTGCAATCATTCGCAATAAAGATGTTTTACCTACACCGCTTGGCCCTAATAAACAGGTAAATTTGCCCGAGGGCAGAGCGATAGCTAGGTTTTCAAAGATGATTTTTTGTTTAAATCGCAAATAAGCATGGCTTAATGAAATGGCAGGGGCAAGTAAAGGCAATGAGATAGTCATATTTAATCTGTTCCTACGGCGGCATGATCCGCATCAGGTTCAAGGGTCGTATCTACTGCTCGTAATTGAATCTGCGGCGTTGTTGCTGTCGACCTCTCGCCGTCCTCATGTACAGGAAGTACACTCCGGCGGCTCGAGTCAACAGCGCCTAGCCGCAAATCCAACTCCAAGCAGTATCTTGTCATTGACAGACAGATACCTCTCAGCCGAATGGCTCCCCTCAGGTCAGATGAACTATACATCTTGGTAATGTAATTGGCAAATGAATTTGATTATAAAAAATCAACTGATATTTTGCTTTCATAGTTTATGTTTCATAAAATATGAAGCATAAACTATGAAGTGAAAAAACACCTTAAAAACAATGTGTTACGAGTTTATTGCAAAAATATACTTAATAAGCGGATCAATGATATAGTAAGTATTATCATTAATCTTTGCAATATAATCCATTTTTTCTAACACTTTTAATGCCTGTGATGCACTCGACATTGAAAATTTTGTTATAGAAGTAAATTCTTTGCTTAAAGGTGACATTTCAGGACTATACTTAGCTAGCGCGATTAACATTTTAGATTGATTAGCGCTAAGTAAATCAAGCTCATGCAATACATTCGATTTTTCTTCCATAGCATAAGCGTGCCATATTTCTTCAACTTTATTTTCAGTTGGAAAATCCTCCTCTAACCATAATTTATGACACAAAACATTGACATAATAAGAATGCTGTTCTGTTAAAGATAATATGCTCGCAATGATGTTGATAGGTAGGGGGCTATTCCATTTTGTTTTAAATTTTTCCCCGATGAATGAAATATATTCATCATTTGCTATTCTATCAAGAATTAGGCGATCGCATAATTTATATAAAGGCTTTGCTCTATCGTCAAACATAATGTGCAGTAAGTGTCGGTTGCTACCTGAAAAAATAAAAACAATGCTGCTAGATTCTTGCGCGATATGCCGAATGCTCCCTTCTATGGTGCCCGATGGAGATATTTGGCTAATTTTTTGAAATTCATCAAAAAATAGAACTGCCTTCTTTTTTTTGCTTATTAGCACTTCATCTAATTTTTTTAACACATCCAATATTGTTTTAGCAGGTGATTTCTGAGATCTTGAGAATTGCATGCTAATTTTCGCATTGGCAATACTAAAACTTATACTTAAATCTGAGAAAAAATCAGTTATGAATGCAAATGCCTTTTTAGGTGTTGACTCAAGAGAGTATAAAATATCGCCGACAGCGCTTAATATTCTATTTTGCACATCAATTTCATTTAGCTCGGAAAACAAGTCAATATTGGCATATGAAATAGCCATTTTTTGTAGAACTTGAATCACAAGACTCGTTTTTCCATAGCGCCGAGGTGAAATAATTAGCGTTGAACGAGCCGTTTGTATGTTTTCTTGAAGTCTCTTTTTTTCGACCGTTCGATTACAAAAATTTGCTCCTAAAGCCAGCCCTTGTGGAAAATACGCCTCGATGTGTTTCTTCACTGTTCTTCCTTCATAGTTTATGCTTCATATTTTATGAAACATAAACTATGAAGTCAAGCGGCTGGCTGTACTATGTACACAATGACGTCAACATCTTGACTTTACTCCATAAACCGCTATTGTTGGGCCTCATATAAACTACATCATCAATCACTATGCCTGAATTACCCGAAGTTGAAACATGCCGGTCTGGCCTTTTACCTCATGTT
>JAIELR010000149.1 GCA_019752835.1 Gammaproteobacteria bacterium
GCAATGAACGGTGTTGCACAGGCTTGTTCAATGACAAGATGTCGGCCTTGTTGAATAGAAATCACGCGTTCATTCGTAAAATGAGGTGGATGAAGCGAGAGGCTTAACGCTCGCTCTGCCAAATTGGTGAGTACGTCAAGCTCAGCTAATGCTTCGACGGTACCCATGAGCGGAATTAATTCTTCAATGAGTATATCTAAGAGAGCGTCATACAGTTGTTTTTCAAGTGCTAATGCTTTCGCTTGAGCACTAAGCGCTTTGTCTTCAAAGGCCTTTAATTCAGGAATAATGAAGCGCTCAGCATTTTTCAATGTTTGTCGTCGCTGATAATCAGTTGGCGCTAAATGCGCTTGTCCACGGCTTATTTCAATATAAAAACCGTGCACTTTGTTATAGTTCACTTTTAATGTTGAGATTTGTGTGCGTTGACGCTCGCGCAATTCGAGATCCAATAAATATTGATCAGCATTTTGAGCTAAACCGCGTAACTCATCGAGTTCAGGGCTATAACCCGCGGCAATCACACCGCCATCACGAATCCATACCGGTGGGCCCTCGATAATGGCTCGATTAAGCAGATCGGTAAGTTCAGTAAATAAGTGAATTTTTGCATTTAATTCGCGCCATCGTTCGGCTTGATGAGCAGAGAGTATTTTTTTTATTTCGGGCAAGCGTGCTAAGGTTTCGCGCAATTTTGTTAAATCACGTGGTCGCGCAGATTTTAGGGCAACACGAGCCAGGATTCGTTCACTATCACCCAAGCTTTTTAACGCATCACGCAAATTAATATACGCGTTATTTTGTATCACCTCGTTAATAGCGGCCTGACGTAAACCTAAGGCTATATGATCACGGAGCGGTTGATGCAACCAACGTTTCAATAAGCGCTTGCCCATGGGGGTTTTTGTTTCATCCATGACACTCATTAACGTGTGTTTGGTACCGCCTTGAAGATTGAGATCAATTTCGAGATTGCGCCGAGTGGCTGCATCAAGATGAATAATTTCGTCCAGCAAGATCGGTTGCAGTCTGTGTATATGAGGTAAGGCGGTACGTTGTGTTTCTTGGACATAATTCAATAAAGCACCGGCGGCCAATAAGCCAAGGGGCAACTCATCGCAGCCAAAGCCGGTTAGCGAATTAATCTTAAAATGTTTCTTAAGTAAGTTTTCGGTCTGACGTGCCTCAAACTCCCAGGTTGCACGGTATCGAACACAGGGGAAAGCTGCTAGCTTTGAGCGAAAAGGCGTATCTTCGGCAATAATAATTTCGGCAGGGCGTAATCGGGCTAGCTCATGCTGTAATTGAGTCTCAGTGTCCATTTGAGAGACAAAAAAACGACCGCTACTCATGTCGAGTGTGGCTAATCCGACACCCATACTCCTCGAAATTGAATCTGCGGCGTTGTTGCTTTTTGACTGCTCCCCGTCCTCATGCACAGGAAGTGCATTCCGGCGGCTCGCGTCAAAAGCGCCTAGCCGCAAATCCAATTTCGAGGAGTATATTTTTGCACTATGAATACAGACCAACAAATTATCATTAGCCTCTTCAAGCAAGGCTTCATCGCTGAGAGTGCCGGGCGTAATAATTCGCACGACTTTGCGCTCAACCGGACCTTTACTTAATGCTGGATCGCCGATTTGTTCACATATAGCGATAGATTCGCCTAGCTTGACGAGTTTAGTCAAATAACCCTCTACCGCATGGAAGGGAACGCCTGCCATGGGAATAGGTTGGCCTGCGGTTTGACCTCGATGCGTCAGGGTGATATCAAGGAGATTCGATGCGCGTAGGGCATCTTCAAAAAATAATTCATAAAAATCACCCATGCGATAAAGCAAGAGCATGTGGGGAAATTCAGCTTTAATCGTAAGGTATTGTTGCATCATGGGTGTGTGTTGGACAGATGCAATTGTTAAGTTATTTTGTGATTTTTTCAATTTCCAAGGTTTGTCCTATCTGTACTTTTTGTCGTTCGCTCAGTTTATTCCAGGTGCGTAATTGTCCCGGGGTGACATCAAATCGCTTGGCAATATTCCACAGCGTATCGCCTTTCTTAACTTTATAATGAATAGTGATGCCTTTGCCAAGAGGTATTATGCCTGTTTTCGAGGCAGGTGTTGTTTTAGTCTGCGGTGTTTGTGGTTGAGTAGGCGTGCGGCTTGTTTGAATCTGTAAGGTTTGTGGTTGGGTAGGCGTGCGGCTTGTTTGAGTCTGCGAGGCTTGTGGTTGGGTAGGCATACTGCTTGTTTGAATTAGGTTTTTTGTCTGTTGGGTATTGCCGCCAAAAGGTGCCGTTGCTAACGTTGTGGGCGATGCCTTGACGATGGATTCTTCAACGGGATTCAAGGGCGTTGCGGCTGTACTCGTTTGTGGTTGGGTACTGGCTAAAATAGCTTGCCTTGTTTCATGCGATGAGGCAACGAGTTTCCGCGGACTAAATTCAGAGCTATAAGCTGCCTCAAATTGAGACGTCGCGGAAATAGGAAGCAATAAACGGTAGGGGCCTTTAGGATCGGTTGCCCAACGGCTATAGCCGGGGTTGAGCTCATACAGTGTACTGAGTTTTATATCAGCCATCTTAGCCGCGACAGATAAATCAATTTGATGAGGTAATGACAAGACAGAAAAATATTGTCCCGTATATAAGGGGGGGAGAGTGATGCCATATTTCGATGGGTTATTGATGATAGCAGCTAAGGCCATCAGTCGTGGAACATAGTTTTCAGTTTCAAGGGGTAGTCTTAAGGATTCAAAATGAGTATCGAGTCCTCCTTTTGCATTTCTATCAATGGCGTTCTGTACGGTGCCTTCACCTGAGTTATAAGCGGCTATCGCCAGTGGCCAATCACCGTTGAAGAAGGTCTGTAAATAGGTCAGATAATCAAGCGCGGCATTGGTCGAGCTAATAATGTCTTTTCGCCCGTCATACCACCAGTCTTGTTTGAGTCCAAAATTAGCGCCTGTCGCTGGCATCATTTGCCATAAACCAGCCGCACCCACCCAAGAGTAGGCAAATGGATCATAGGCGCTTTCTATCATGGGCAATAAAACCAACTCGCCAGGCAGATTTCTTTTTTTAACTTGTTGGTAAATATAATAAATATAAGGTTGCCCTTGATTGGCGATTTTAAGGAAGTATTTGGGGTTCGCTTGAAACCATTTAATTTGTTTTTCAACATCGGGCGCACTTGCGTAGTGAGAGAGGCTAAAATTACTGGCGATGAGGGTCCACATATTCGTCGGAATATGAGGCGATGCTGAGTGTTTTTTGGGCGCAGCCACGGTTTTTTTCGGTGGAGAGGTGGCGGTTTTATGGGTCGTTGGCACTGCAACAGCCAGTGCAGTCATTGAGAAAAACATAGTAAAAAGAATAATGAATAAACACCGTCGCATTGAACACCCATCCCCGGAGTACGGTAAAACGAAGAGGATATCACAGAGTTGAAGAAGATGACACAAGGTTTATTTTTACTCTTCGGGTATACTGTCGCATATTTTTCTTGCAGATCCGAAAAAATATGCGTAAAATACCCGCCCTTAGTGGTATACTTCCCCGAAAGAAGCGGGGATTGATTATTTGGAGTACGGGTGTATGTATGCAGTGATTGTAACTGGCGGTAAACAGTATAAAGTAGAGAAAAATGATTTGCTTAAAGTTGAGCAACTTCCTTTGAATGAAGGTGATGTTGTTACTTTTGAGCAAGTATTAATGATCGTTGACGGCGATAAGTGCCATTTAGGTAATCCCGTTTTAAAAGACGGTAAAGTCCTTGCTACGGTAGTAGAGCACGGCCGGCATCGCAAAATTCATGTGTTGAAATTCAAACGCCGCAAACATTATTTGAAGCGTCAAGGTCATCGACAAAATTTTACGCAGATTAAAATAACTGATATTTCAGCTGCATAAGCTAAAGAGGAGAATACAGAATGGCACATAAGAAAGCGGGTGGTAGTAGTCGTAATGGACGTTCCTCAAACCCTAAATATCGTGGCGTAAAA
>JAIELR010000079.1 GCA_019752835.1 Gammaproteobacteria bacterium
CCAACTAAGCCTGGAATAATGACAGAGCCCATGGCTTTTGGAAAATCTTCGCGTGAAAAATTACGCATAATAATGAGCCGCCCCACTGGCATCATCAGTGCACCGCCAAAACCTTGGATAAAGCGAAAAATAATCAGCAAGGTTAAATTGTGAGATAAGCCACAAGCAATAGAGGTCAAGGTAAAAATTGTCATGGCTGCAATAAATGTTTTCTTCTCGCCATATCGATCGGCTAACCACCCGCTGATGGGGATAAAAATAGCAAGACTTAACAGATAGCTGGTCAATGCCAGTTTCATATTAACGGGGTTGATATGGAAACTTTGTGCAATACTTGGGATCGCCACCCCGACTATCGTTGAGTCCAGCGTATCCATAAACATAGCAACGGCTATAACCCAAGGTAATATCTGCATTTTTGATGAGGTGGCACGGAGAAATGCGTTCTTCATAAGTGAGTATGCTTCGAATTAAAGGGTGGATGAGTCAGGCAATTATATCAGATTTGTGTGAGTTCGGCGAATGAAGGCAATTCAAACAGGCTATTAATTAAGAAAACTCGCGAATAAGTCAGTTCTTTTCCTATGGGCATGCTTATTACTTTGCCATCTTGAATGACAATCGAAACTTGACTGCTCACAGGCGCTACATTGCCAAGTAAATATAATTTCATTATTATTTCCTATTTTTTATGAAGCGGTTATTAAAATTTGTTCATAAATTATGCCGCTTTCTTGCTTCTAATTCAAGCTCCGCGTTGACTCATGTAGGAGCAAAGTAGTGACGTCCCCTTTTGGCAAGGCGCCCCCTTGACTCTAACCTTAGGTCAGACCTTACGCTCTCAATAGGAGGACAAAGATGACACAGTGGTATGCTAAACAATTAAGCAAATTAACGAATGTTTCGGTGCGAACATTACATCATTACGATCGCGTTGATTTACTTAAACCAACAGTTCGACTAGAAAACGGTTATCGATTGTACTCTGAGTCGGATTTACTGAAATTACAACAAATTATTGCATTAAAATTCTTTGGATTTGAACTATCGCAAATCAAAGTGTTGTTAGCTAACGAAATGAATGTGATAGAACAGTTTACTGTTCAATCACAATTATTACGTCAAAAGGTAAGCTTGCTCAACACCGCAAGTGAGGCTTTAGACACGATTATTAACGATTGTGATGGCAGTAAAACTATTCCTTGGGAAACCATTATTAAACTTATTGAGGTATTTCGTATGACACAACAACTTGAACAAACGTGGGTAGGCAAAGTCCTTAACTCAGATGAGCTAAAAGAATATGCTGCATTTCAACAAGAATTGCTGAAACAATCGAAAGAGGCAAAAGAATCATTTCAAAAAAAATGGGCAACATTAGTCGCTAAAATAAGCGTTAATTTGCACACAGATCCTGCGAGTGATTTTGGTATGCAGTTGGGTAAAGAATCCATGGACTTGGTCAATGGCGTTTATGGCAAAGAACGTGCTGGATTACGCCGTAAAATATGGGAAGAAGGCTTTAAAAAAGGTTATGCAGGTGAAGAACACGGTATTTCACCCGAAATTGTCGACTGGTTGGATAAAGCAATAGGGGCGTATTATCGGAAGCAAGGGGAAACTATTTTAGCCCAAATTGGAAAAGTTGATCAAACTAAGTTGAAAGCACAATGGGATGCTTTTCTTGAAGATATGTTGGGTTTTGATCAAAAGGCAAAAGATGATTTTCATCTGTATGCTTTGCAAGAGCATTCCGTAGGAGAGAAAGCAAAAAACTGGATTAAAATGACGTATAAATTGTAGCCCGGATGGAGCGTAGCGGAATCCGGGGTGAGAATACATTTCCCGGATTTCGCTGCGCTCCATCCGGGCTACCAAATCATCCGGGCTACATTAAGAAGCGCATTTACCCTAACTTTATGCTATCCTTTCTTACTCATTTTAATGGTGTAGGAGCCAATTAATTCCATGAATTCAACCACTCATCGTTACGCCCTCATCACGGGCGCCTCTAGCGGAATCGGTGCGGCGTGCGCCGAGCAAATGGCTGCGCGTGGCATAAATCTTATTTTATTAGCACGTCGGGCTGAAAATCTTTACGCAACGGCAACTCGGTTGCGCAATTTGTACAAGATAGATGTTCACCCTATGGCTGTCGATGTAACCGATTATCATGCCGTTCAGAAAATGATCTTGAATTTGCCTGTAGACTGTCAAATCATTGATATTTTGATCAATAATGCAGGTTTGGCCGCAGGTCTTGATCGATTTCAACAAGCGAGTATGCATGATTGGGAAGCGATGATCGACACCAATATTAAAGGCTTGCTCTACATTACCCGTGCTGTTTTGCCGGGCATGATAGAGCGCAATAACGGGCATATTGTTAATATTGGCTCGGTGGCTGGTCATCAATCGTATATAGGTGGAAGTGTTTATTCTGCAACCAAAGCTGCCGTAACGCGCATTTCTGAGGGTTTACGATTGGATTTGAACGGCTCCAAGGGTTCAAAGATACGCGTAACAAGCATTGATCCAGGCATGGTCGAGTCAGAATTCAGTTTGGTGCGCTTTAAAGGAGACGCAGAGCGCGCGAAACAAGTTTACCAAGGCATGACGCCACTTAAGCCGGAAGATGTCGCCGATGCCGTTATGTACAGTATTACGCGACCAGCGCATGTGAATATTGCTGAGATGATTTTATATCCCACGGATCAAGCATCAGCAACAGTAGTGCATCGTAGTTAATATTTGACCGCCATTTTGGACAGATTGTCAATGCGATTGACAATCTGTCCAAAATGCATGATTGTATTTATGTTTTTATAATGCTTGAATAACAGGCGCTTTGTTGGGAATCACCTCAGCAGAGCAACTGTTGGCTGATTTCAACAAAAATAATTTATTTCGGCTGACGATAATTTGAGGGAAGTTGCACTTCTTTCTTCGATACCGACTCTTTCTGCACAGGCCTCAATGAGTGAGCAAAAAAACCGCCTATCAATTGACTTAGACGACGCCCTATACCCATAGGTGTATTATTGAGCTTAGACGAGTTTTTTTCTATCTTAACTCGATTCTTTATTGAAGAAGAAGGAGATTGCTGATTTCTACCCTTATTTAAACTGTGTTTCTGTGTTTCTATTTGTTCAATTTTATCCATTATATCAAAACTATTAATTCCCTTATTTACGGAGCATAATACGGATATCTTTTCTTCATATGCATTTATAAAACGACTCACTTTTAACTGTTCCACTTTTAACGGACTCAGTTTTAACCTTGAGCCTTCGTCTGGTGCAGTGTATTGCACTTTCAGATCAAATGTTTCTGTCAATTTTCTCATTAATATCATTTTAAATGAGTCTTCTTTATAATTTCCCGGTCCGTCACGTAAATGTTTTCTCAATGATATGAATGATAATAGAAAAATTAGAACGCCCTCAGAATCTTCATGAGCGTTTTTTAGATCACAATAATCATTTTTATTTTTGTAACCATTGTGAGTATTGGCATTTATCCCAAGTAATTTGTGATAATCTCTCCTTTGACCCATTAAACCATGATCAGAGAACAAACCACCTGCTCGCTGTTTTTTTGATTGTGCTAAATATTCATCGATAGCTAAATCAACGGCTTGAATATAGTTTTTTGCAACACCAACCTCTAAAACATCTAATATATCTTTTTTTACTCCAGGTAATAAAAGTAATTTCTCTAAAATAGCTTCGTCATTATTTTGATTTGCAATATGAAAAATTTCCAAAAAACATATTGTTGGAACTTCACGGCGCCTGTCTTCAATAGACATATTTTCAAATTTGGCTAATGCGGTTAATACGTGTCCACGTCTTTCCTTTGGATTTTTCTTCAAAATGGCGATAATAAAATCCTTAAATTCCTTCGATATTTTTTTATTAATTGGAAACTCAATTTAATCTGTAACCTTAATAGCATTCAAGTTACTATTTTTTTCAAATCCTATTGCT
>JAIELR010000010.1 GCA_019752835.1 Gammaproteobacteria bacterium
GTTTCAGGTTTTTCATTTAAAAACGCCTGAACCGGCTCTTCAAGGCCGCTGTGATGACGGAGCTCCGGTTCCCAATAGGGATTAGGCAAACAACGTACATCAAAAACATAATCGCTATCGGAGGGCACACCAAACTTATAGCCAAAGGACTGTATGAGTAACGACAAGGATTTTCCATCACGGTTGATGCGTGCTGTTAATACCTCGCGTAATTGATAAATTGTATAATTGGTGGTATCAACGCGTAAGTCTGCCATGTGGGCAATGGGGCCGAGTAAGCGTTTTTCTTCTTGTATCGCCTCAGCAAGAGAACGATTTTGGCTGCTCAAAGGGTGTTTGCGGCGGGTTTCATTAAAGCGCTTTATCAGTGTATTATCATCGGCATCCAAATAAATAATTTCACATCGATAGTCAGCGGCATAAAATTTTTCTATCATATGGTGGAACTGGTCGAGATCTCGCGGGAGATTACGCGCATCGATACCAATAGCAATCTTGTCATAGCTATGCTTGATATGCGTTGCAAGCGTCGGCAACATACTCGCAGGCAAGTTATCAATGCAGTAATAATCGAGGTCCTCAAGCAAATGCAGCGTAATACTTTTACCAGAGCCTGAGCGACCACTGACGATAATAATATTCATTGATTATCTTTATCTCGCAAAAATTGCTGTTGTCTCGTAATAAACTCATGAGGCGCATCGTAGCCATTATGCTTTAAAACCTGGTTACGCACAGCCGTTTCAATCAAAACAGCCAAGTTACGACCGGGAGCAACCGGAATGGTCACCTCAGGGATTGTCGTACCTAAAATAGTTTCCACACGGTACATTCCATGCAAGCGATCAATTTGTTTGAGCTCATTTTCGTCAAACGCGGCCATTTTAATGATTAATTGCAATCGTTTGCTGTCTTTAATCGCATTATCACCGAACATAATTCGAATATTAATGATCCCAAGTCCGCGCACCTCCAAAAAATCCTGCAACAGGGGAGGGCAGCTGCCAATCAGGGTTTCAGGCGCGACCTGTTTGATATCAACGGCATCATCAGCGACCAAGCGATGTCCTCGATTAATCAAGCTCAACGCCATTTCGCTTTTACCTATTGCACTATTTCCTCGAAGTAATACACCAAATCCCGAAACTTCCATAAATACGCCATGCAATGTAATAGTGGCTTGATCAGTCATCAGAGAGGTTCTCTATGAGGTTATGGAGGGATTGTTCATTTTGTGCACCGCGAATACCATCCAGTATGTTCTGTTTACCAAATTGAGCCGCAATCAACGCTAAGAGCTGGAGATGGGTATCATTTGTTTCACGAGGAATCAACAAGGCCATGAGAATATCAACTGATTGGTTATCGATACCCTGATAGTCTATCCCATGCTCCAGAGTGATTAAAACAGCTAGTGGCTCTTTAATTTCATCAAGACGACAATGAGGGATGCCTACACCGCGCCCAATACCCGTGCTGCCTAAGCGTTCACGACTTAGGATAGCCTCAAGAATAGGAAAGGTCAACTTGGGATTTTCAAGATAGCTTGATGCTATTTCACTGATTGTTTCAAGCGCTCGTTTTTTGCTTATCGCATCTACCTTAATACGGATGTTTTCCAGAGGTAAAAAATCAATCAATTGCATAGTATAATGGTCACCTTTTCTTTAAGAGGGGCCATTATCCTAAAAAACAGTGCCTTCGTCTACATTGGCATGTATTGTGGGTATATATTATTGATTGAATAAGATGGGCTTGGTTGTCTTTCTCGATTATTAAAGAGGTGATTACGATTTAGTTGAGGTGATTCTGATTCGAGGGTAAAAGGATTTAGCACAGATGAGCGAGAAAGTGCATTATACGTTGAGGGCTCTTTTGTTTGTTGCATTTTTTTTAACATTACTGTCGCATTAATTTCAGTTATACGTTCTTCTTGGGCTGTTAAGGAAATATCGTTGGAATAACGAGCGTTTCTAATGACAACGCTAGCTTTAAATATTGCAACAACAATTAACAAGATTACGCCTGTAATAACTGCTAAGCCCAACAGCGTGGGATCGGTCCATATTACAACAAGAAAAAGGAATGTCAATCCAGCAAAAATATTCCCAACATTGATGAGCGCACTTGCAGTATTCGCAACGTCGGTGATTTTTTCGCCGACGTTGCTGATAAAATTTGAGACTTTACTTTCTGCGGCCACTTGGCAAAATGCGGCGATAGGCTCAATTAATTCTGAATTATTCTCAATCACTCTAGGGCGCTCTTCATCAAATTCCGCTAATAATTCGGCAGCTAAATTTTCAAGAGGGAGGTCGCGAGTAAAAAATGTATTTTTCGGTTTCCAACGAATTTGCATGCCAGCATTGTTGATCAAGGGAGACCATGACGTATTTATTGGTAACATTGCACTATTGTATTTAAGGACAATTAAATCAGATTCTATTTTTTCTATTGTGTCTATCTCATATTCATAATTCTTTGGTAATAATAAAAGATATAAATCAGGTGATAATTTACTTTTGTATAAGTAAGGCTGTCCTTTGCGCAGGGTATAAGTTGCCGCTTTAATAGCCTGGAGCACAAGAAGAATAAGTGCAATGGCCAAGATTAAATTTAATATTATGGGGGGTAAATATTGGGAAAAATCTTTGACAACTAAACTGATAAAAGAGGCTGATTCAGCAAGCATTATTGACAAAAAACTCACACAGGCTAAGCCAAAAGCCTTTGCCTTTATTTTCATCGGAAATGTCGTTTGATTACCGGCGTTGCGTACATCGAGTGAGTCGTTATAAAAAGAATATTGCATTACAAAAGTACAAACTAAAACGGCCGTTGATACTGCTACAGAGATTGGTGTAGAAAACCATCGGCTAAGCCGCTCATAGGTCGAGAGTGTTGCAATGATAGTCACTAAAGGAATGGAGCTGAATGACGCAAGTTTATCTATTATAAACGTTAGTGTTTTTTCATATATATGACAAAAATTATTTTTTAAATGCTGTATTCGTGATGAATGAGATGCATTTTTTATAGCGTCTTTATATGCGTCAATAACTATTTCTAATTTCAAAAATTCAGCTTTATTCGTGTTTTTTTTACAAAGTTTTTTCATATGCTCATCAAGCTCTGCGAGTAAAAAGCGCAATTCATGCTGAAGATCAATAGGTTTGTCTGTCTTAAAATAAGCATCCCGTTTTTCAAAACCAATTAAATACCCAAGTTTTGTATCTATGCGATCAAGTGTCCTGAAAATAGACTGAATCAAAAGTTTTTCTGACGTTTTTTTATTAAATTGTAGAGATAACTTTAAAAGTTTTGGCAGGTTGCATTTAAATTTGGCATAAATAACGAGAGCCACTACTGCCAAAAGGGCAGATCCAAACGCTATCTGAAAACCCTCAGGAGGCTCATTGGTCCAGTTTAAAACACTTTGAGTAATATTAGGAAGAAAATTTCTATTTAGCAGAGCTTGGGAGATCAAGTTGGTGCCATAGAATCCCCCTTTCATTGCAAGTTCACCGGACCACCAAAATGAAGCTCCAGCTCCCGCGCTAGCAAAGCCCCCTATGAACGAGGAAGCAACCATTGAGAATATGCTATATTCGAGTTGTATAAAGGCGTGCCATTTTTTTCTTATTGTGCTACAAATAGCAGGTGCTTCAGGAGTGCAGCAAAAAAGTAACGAGAGATAACTTTTTTTCTTTTGATGTGTGTGACATCCTTGCTCATTAACATCATCAGAGAGTTCTTGACGCATTTTATGGCTCCAATAACAGACTCGAGATCTATGAAAATGATTTTACGAATACCCTATTTTTCCCCAAACACATTTATTTGCACAGGGTATATAATATGCAATCGCGAGCGCATAGTAACAAGTATTTTAATAGATAGCAATTTTTTATGAAATTAATTTAAAAGCAGTATTTTTTTAGGTGTTTTCTTATCTTTTTATTAAGATATATTCAACTCGCATGAGT
>JAIELR010000148.1 GCA_019752835.1 Gammaproteobacteria bacterium
ATTTAAATTGCTACAATTTTTTATGTATCTATTCCAGCAAATTAGTTGGTGGATTTTAATTCAGCTTCTAATATTCCTCAGCAACACAAAAAGCCCCAAAAAAACGACGACATTCGCTTACCGTTCTACCTCTTGTCTATTCAATCGTTACCGGTAACAATTTATAAGTTTTCTTGAGAAAGGCGGCTTAACAGAAATAAAACCAAAAATAGGCTGAAAAGCTATATCATCCTCTCGCGTTAAAAAAAGTTTAACAAAGTAAGAGGGAAAAGTTGTCTCAATAAGCTTACTTTTTTGGAAACGTTCAGAGAGTTGATTAAAATGTTCTTGCTGAGACAATTTACCCTTATTCATGCTCTGTGAGTTAAAATAATTTACTTTGCTCACTCTAAATGGCTCTGTAACACTTGCCAATAAGTTAATGAGCTGTTCTGGGCGTGTGCAATGCTCGACTAACGGGTCGATGATTTTGAATAGGTTACTCTCTGGCTCACCTTCCACCAATATTGAAAAATTTGTATAACTTTGTTGAAGATTTTCTCGTACTTGACCCTCGGTTTTTTCTATTAATTCTTTATATTTTTCGTCAATTAAAGGCATGTTGAGTGCTCCTCATTATTGTAGTCTTACAGCGTATGTTTTTGAGCATTAAATATTTATTTAAAATATCGACTGTCTATTGTTCAATCACACGTATTGTGATAGAATAACATTACAAAGCTTAATAAAATATTAGGTGTACGATTAGAATTTTTTGTCGATCGCACAAACCGATTCAACCTTAAACAGGTAGCTCATAATGAAAGACGTAAATGTAGCAGTATTAACCGATTTAAATGATGTTTTAGTCGAGGCTGCGCGGTTTGCCAGCGATTTGCAACAATGCATTTCAGTACAGAACTGGTCACCAAATAATTATGACGCAGCATTTGCAGAACTAACGCAGCGAGTTGAATGGATAAAGGCTTATTTAAATGCGCATCCAAAAGATAACTTGTTGGTAGGTACTAAGGATACGTGGAAAAAAACGAGTCAAGATAATCATGAGGTTGATGAGGCCTATTGTCACTTATCGTCGGTCAACTTAGCGACCTCATTTGATGCTGTTAATGAGCACTTTCAAGAGAATGTGGGTGTTTATGGCGGTTTGACCGAGCAATTGCGTGCAAGTGAGGATGCACCTAATGTTCTTCAAGAATCGTATAAGAAGATGAAGCGTATGCTGACCGCTATTTACGCAGGCTACAACAGTAAAACTGAGGAAAATTGGGCTGATCAAGGTGATGCTATCCAGAATGAATTAGACGAAAGAGTTCTAAATTTGCGTGACATGGAGCGAGCAGAGCAAGAAAGACTTCGTGTTCAACAAGCTGAACAAGTACGACGCAATGCCCAATTGGCAGAGGAACTCGGACCAGACTTTGTGATGGAACAAACAGTTACTTTTGGGTTAGACGATTTTCCGCACAAAGTTTGGAACTTATTTCAACCGGTTCTTGACATTAATTCAGATCCGCGAGCTGCAAAGAAAACTCTATTCATTAATAATTGCAATGAATTTATTAAAATTAAACATCCGAAACCTGCTGATGCAGCCAATAATCCATTGGAAATTCGCTCTATTGAGCGTATTGAGAAAGAGCTCGCTGGACAAAATAATGCACCTGCTCAGATTATGCGTGGTTTAAAAATTGTAACTCACGATGGTGTGAGCCATGAAGTATATGTTAATAAAGATGGTATAAAGGCTCAAGGGGCTGCTAATTTGGTTCCAGCGGTGTTTGCGGTGATGGCATTAGCGGCTAAAAAACAGGTGGATGCGATATTGGCCCATGCTGATCCAGATGATCGAGAGCGTCTTTGCGCCAAAAAAATCATTGAAATTACGCAGAAAGGTGCACAGGTTCAACAATTAATTGAGGCTAGTTTGGCATTAATAGACCAAGGGTTGATTCCTCAGCTTCCAGCCAGCTTGACGGCGGAACAGAAAGCAGAGATTACCAATACGCTTTTTAATGATGACTTTCTGAGTGAGGCTCAAAAAAGGGCCTTGGCCGAGGCCTATCAGAGTCTCTCCATGGACACTAAACTTAATCTTCCTGCTGATTGTTGGATGCAAAAAATTGCTGAGGTGAGTAATCAGATTATTGCGGATGATATGGGGATAGAATTTAGGAATGCTAATATTGTCGATAGCGAAGAAGAGAGCGATGAGGATAATGATAACGATATCGAGGAAGAGAACGACGAGGAAGCTGAGAATGAGAATGATAAGGAGGACGAACTAAACAACAATGGCAACAACGATTCCGCCGGAAAAAACAATGACGATGTTGATATGAGTCATAGGAACAATAGCAATAATAATGTGCTTGGTAATGAGCAGCGTCGGCAGAATAAAAGCCTAATCAAATCCAAGACAGGTTCAAAAAATGATAATAAATCTTTAGCTGATAAGTCATATCCGTCGAGTAACACTAATAATAAGAAGTTTTCTTACCTCTTTAATTACGATGATAATTCCCCCCCTGTTTCTTATAAAAAGAAAAATGACCAGGATGATCAAAATGGCCAAGATGGCCAAAATGATAAGTGCCGCATAAGACCTAACAACTAAAATATAATTACTCTGCTTTAATCGCCGCGAAGGGCATTATCGATAGGGCTGTCCTATTAAATGAACAGAACGTTGGCTCACAAAGGCGTCATCCCGTGCAAAAGCCGCGCTCGGTAAGCTTTTGTAGAACAGAAATTTATTCGGCTGGCGACACGGGATCCAAGTCAAAAATATTGAAAATGGTCCTCCTTTCAAGCTCTTTCAATTTGGATCCCGTGTCGCCAGCCGTATCACCTTTCGCTCTCCAAACACTCTCCAGCGCGGCTTTTGCACGGGGTGACGCGGTGGGGGGAACCTGTCCTCCGAATAAGACACGTACTTTTTAATGGGACAGCCGTGGCTTTATCGCCTTTCGCTTCTCATTTCTGTCATTTCGTGTATAATCGCTGACACAAAATGTCACTGAACTTTGTATTTTTTATAATCACTAACCCTGGATAACAAATGAATCTACATGAATATCAATCCAAACAATTATTAGAGGACTATCACGTTCTCGCTCCAAAGGGACTTATTGCTTCTAACTCAGAAGAAGCCGGTGCAGCTGCCAAACAAATGGGCGGCGATGCCTGGGTCGTCAAGGCTCAAGTCCATGCCGGTGGACGCGGTAAAGCAGGTGGGGTCAAATTTGTTCGCAGCGTCGAAGAAGTTATGGCGTTGACTCAACAATTGATTGGCAAAAATTTGGTTACGTATCAAACCGATGCCAAAGGTCAGCCGGTTAATCTGGTCTTGATTTCTGAACCAACTGACATTACTCGTGAATTATATCTGGGCGCCGTGGTTGATCGTGCTTATCAGCGTGTTGTGTTCATGGCCTCTACCGAAGGTGGGGTTGATATTGAAGAAGTGGCACACAAACATCCTGAAAAGATTCACCATATTGTGGTCGATCCTTTAGTGGGTGTTATGCCTTATCAAGCGCGTGAACTGGGCTTTGTACTGGACTTGACTAGTGACCAACTCAAACAATTTACCCATATCATGAATCAACTGGGCAAAATGTTTGTTGAATGTGATTTAAGTATGTTGGAAATTAATCCTTTGGTTGTGCGCACCGATGGTAACTTGACTTGTCTTGATGCCAAGATTGTGGTTGATGCGAATGCTCTGTATCGCCAACCTAAGCTTCGTGCCATGCGTGATCCCAGTCAAGAAGATGAACGAGAAAATCGTGCATTGAACTGGGAGCTTAACTATATTGCACTTGATGGTGATATCGGCTGTATGGTCAATGGTGCTGGTCTTGCGATGGCCACCATGGATCTGATTAAATTGCACGGCGGTAACCCTGCCAACTTCCTTGATGTGGGCGGCGGTGCAACCAAAGAACGCGTAACAGAAGCTTTCAAAATTATTT
>JAIELR010000043.1 GCA_019752835.1 Gammaproteobacteria bacterium
AACTTAAGGCTACATGATAGCTTTAATACGGGCTACACTGTTTAAAAAATACCAGGGGATTCATCGCAGCACAATCCAGGCTACCAGAACTATCATTCAAACCTCAAAATATTCCCGATACCACTGCACAAATCGATCGATGCCTTCCTGAATAGAGGTTTCTGGCTTAAAATTAAATGCATTTTGCAACTCCCGCGTATCTGCATACGTTGAAGGCACATCACCTGGCTGCATAGGTAGATTAGTTATGCGGGCTTTTTTGCCCGTGGCATTTTCAATCGCTTTAATAAAACTTAACAAAGGCACTGGATTGGCATTGCCAATATTATAAATGCGATAAGGTGCATAGCTTGTTGCAGGATCAGGCGATTGGCTACTCCAGTCTGGATTAGAAGTTGCGGGCTGGTCAATGACATGAATAAGCCCGGAAACGATATCATCAACATAAGTGAAATCTCGAACCATGTTACCGTTATTATATACGTCGATGGCTTCGTCATTGAGAATATTTTTTGTAAACTTGAACAAGGCCATGTCCGGACGGCCCCATGGTCCATATACGGTAAAAAATCGCAACCCGGTTACCGATAAATTATAGAGATGTGCATAGCTATGGGCCATTAGCTCATTGGCTTTTTTTGTCGCCGCATACAGTGATATTGGATGATCAACGATTTGATGCTCGGAAAAAGGTTGTAGCGTGTTAGCACCATAAACAGAGCTTGATGAAGCAAAAACCAGATGCTTAACCTGACTATATCGACAGCCCTCAAGAATATTGCAAAATCCAATGATATTGGTATCAATATAAGCCTGGGGGTTTTCTAATGAATACCGTACACCCGCTTGTGCGGCTAAATTGACCACTGCATCAAAATCATGGTTACGAAATAATGCGTCGATATCCTGTCGATTTTCAAGATCATGTTTGGCAAAATGAAAATTTGACTGTCTCTGGAGCCTTTCCAGGCGATCCATTTTTAGCTTAACGCTGTAATAATCATTTAAGTTATCCAAGCCAACAACAGTATTCCCGCGCTCTAGAAGTTGATGAGAGAGTGATGCACCAATAAAGCCAGCGGCACCCGTTACAAGAATTTTCATGTTTCTTACCTTGATTAAATAGCTTATTTCATAACGCGTAATTTATTATACAGATTAAAACATGGCGGCCGTCTTCCTGTCTATGTTTTTTCTCGACAAAATAAGTAATTCCGATTAGCATACATTCAAATCTACTCCTAACAGCTATTGCCGCCCGTTAGGAAATATCAACATTTTCCAGCACGAAGGCACAAATACATTTTATGTTTTTATTAATAAATAAAATCAAAGCAAACATTTTGAATAATTCTGCAAAAAAATTATACACCATTGGAATGTTTCTTGCCCTTGGAAGTGCTATTTTTGGGATTCTGCGTGAAGTTTTAATTATTAAAGTTTTAGGTTTCAGTACCATAAATGATTATTTACAAATTTATCTCTCTTTATATTTTGCTATATGTGCCTTTTCAGAACCTGTACGATTAATCTATCTTAACCTAATTGAAGAACGTTATTTCTATCAGCTAGTTCTTTTTTTATTATCCATAGTAATTTTGCTCAGTACTGTTCTGGTTTTTTTTATGTGGAAAATGGAATTAAAACTTCAGTTTTTTCTATTACTCATAGCAGCTATTGATGGAGTGCTTGGCGTATGGGTTTCGTTGACTATTTTTCATAAACAACGTTTTGGCGCTTACTTGAACAGTCAATTAATCAATGTCCTACCTAATTTTGTCCTTGTCCCCATGGTGATATTGCTAGGTTTTTTTCCGAAAAATATTTATACAATTAATCTTTTAATTGCATTTTTTTGCCTACATATAGGACAGCTTACTCTTCTAGCATTTATTAAAACCAAGAATCCCGAAAAAAATAAGTACAATATAAAGTGGGGAGATATTTATGTTTCTATTCGTCACTTTATCTCAATTTTGGGTGAGCAATTTTTTCAAATTATTGCACGATTGCTATTTTTAAGACTTGGCGCAGGGTATGTGACACTATTGTCATTGTTTTTTAAATTCTTATATACGTCCCGTTTTGTATTTATAGACTCATTTATTGGTCCAGCATTGCATAAATGGGCATTTAGTGAAAAAAATGATGTTATTTATAACTTATTACGGAACAACATAATTAATATATTTTTGTTTGCTCTCGTTTTTTTTGTTTGCCTGCTTAAAAAAGAAAGCTTAATCATTACGAGCGTTCAATTAATTTTTATATTTATCGCCGCCTTTTATTTTTCAAGTTTATACCGAATTGCTTATTTTAAAATTAATCGATTTATTCATTACGCTGCATTGGTTACCTTTGTGGGGGGCTTTGATTTGGCTTTTTCAGGGCTAATTTACACGAGTTCTCACTTATGGTACCCTCCCATATATTTGACAATATTCTATATTTTTTCATGGTATATAGTTCGATTACCCATAGAGATGCTTGTTTTAACTTACTACTATAAAAGAATAAGGATGCATTATCTTTAATGAGTCGATATAAGGGATACATTCTGTGGTATATAATGATGCTCAACGAATAATGGAAACAAAAATTCATTTTTTTAGCAAGTATTACATTCGCGAGTTATTCGTCGCTTTGTCCCTTGCCCTTATTTCGCAATCACACTTACGCTTTCAATCCTTGCCGTTCGGAGTGGGTGAAATCCTTCTCATTCTCATGATGATTTCTACTTTTTTTGTGCAGATGACAAACTTAATATATAAAAAACAAGATAAGCGACGATTATTTGAAAAGAGTGAGGGGTATAGTAGATGGATTAAGCTGAAAAATTATTATATCACTTACTTTCCTTTCATTTTTCTTGGATTAGTTTCAATATCGAGTTGTGTTTGGTTTTCGTATTATAGCGCTGCTAGCTTCTCTTATATGTTACACAACTTAATTGCTTATTTATTTGTCAGTTTTGCATTTCTATTTTTTCTCAAATCGGGTTTAAATCTGAAGGTAACTGCAATATATTTCTCAGTCATTTTATTGCTTTTACTTTGTATTGAATTTTTTATCGTCTCTCCGAATACCTATTTTTATTATAGCACCAGGCTTCAAGGCTTATCCAATAACCCAAACCAATTAGCGCTTTATTTATTAGTTTCTCCTGTGTTTTTTGTTTCCCAACTTGTCGAAAATTACAATAAAATAGTTAAAGTTGCATTTTTTGTACTTTTTCTTCTGACAATAATAACGGCTTACTTCATTTACACCTCTGCTTATTTTATTGCCTACTTTGTATCTGCTGGTACTCTTTTCTTATTCTTTTTTGGAACAAATAAGCGATTTCCGTGGTGCAAATGGTTAGCGATGAGTATTATTGCGCTAGCGGGTCTATTAGTTATAATATTTCTGGCTTATTCAACGTCTCTTTTAGTGAAAAATACAAGCCAATCCACAACAGGTAACACAATAAGCTGTCAAGTTTCAAAAACGTTTACTGTAGTTCCAGAACCTTTTTTCATGGAAACTCCCGCCAAATTGAATCCTGCAAAAACAAGTCATTCGTCACCTCTTGCTCTCTTGAAGTCGAAAACGAACCAACCTATAACATCCAATATGTCTATATCCATTGCTACCCCAGCTCTGGGCTCAAGCACTATACCTATGGCTCAAAGAACTAATGTAAATATTCTGAGAATCCCCTTTTTCTCGTTCAGTGAGGAAATGAATGTTCGGCTTTGTCTTTGGACAACCGCCTTCATCACAGTTGCACAACACCCATTTTTGGGCGATGGTGCAGGCGCCATGGCCTTAGTTATTCAAGATAATTATGCTCATTTGTCAGAAATACATAACACTTTTTTGATCTATTAATTCAATCAGGAATTTTAGGGCTTTTATCTTATGTGGTTTTTTGGGTATTATTGGCAATGCATATTCTAAAGCAGGAAAAGAATAGACCTGCTATATTTATATAT
>JAIELR010000155.1 GCA_019752835.1 Gammaproteobacteria bacterium
ATCCATATTTAGTAGAAAGCGTCTCGAGAGCTTCTCCATAAATTAGAGGGTATTGTACCTTATAAAAACATAGTACGCGAAAAATACCCTCTAATTTGTATAAAAAAATATTAGAGGATAACGATTCAATTACAATAGGAAGTGATTATGATATCTCTCTTAAAAAGACTTAGCAAAGCAATCAAGGCGTGTCTAAATGCAAGTTTATATATACTTAATTTATTGTTGTGTTCTTTGCTCCTTTATATAGTTGCTGTGATTAAAGTTGTTTATCGAACTAAAAAGGGACGGCAGATGTTTGAGCGAATTGGATATAATGTTGCCAAATTCTATGCGTTTATCAATGATAAGATTATTTCACTCACTAGCAATATCATTTGGGAAATTGATGATACGAGTCATTTATCAAAAAATGAATGGTATTTATTACTCTCCAATCATCAAAATTGGATGGATATTGTCATTTTAGAAAAAGTATTTGTTAGAAAAATTCCAATGCTTAAGTTCTTTGTGAAAAAGGAATTGCTTTGGGTTCCACTCGTTGGAACCTCTTGCTGGGTTTTGAATTTTCCATTTATGAAGCGTTACAGTAAAGCATTTTTAGATAAAAACCCTCATTTGCGGGGACAGGATCTTGAAACAACACGTAAAGCTTGTGCCATGTTTCAGATGATACCAACAACCTTGATCAACTTTGCAGAAGGTACTCGAGTGAGTCCTGAAAAGCAGAAAAAAACCCACTCACCGTTTAAGCATTTGCTAAAACCAAAAGCAGGTGGAGCCGCTTTTTCTATTGCAGCAATGAATGGAATGCTAAAAACCCTAATCGATGTTACAATCATCTACCACACCGATAATGCAACTGCCTGGAATTTTCTTTGTGGTAATATCCCTAAAGTCACGGTGACCTTTAAGGTGAAGCCAATTACGTCAGATTTGATGGGTGATTATCAGAATGATGAACATTTTAGAGCTCATTTTCAAGATTGGCTTAATACCTTGTGGGCAGAGAAAGATAATTTGATAGAGCAGAGACGAATCGATAAATGAATAACAACACTTTGTTACCTCCAGCAATACCCACTATTAACTGCGTCAAAATTGCAACTCGCCGAAGTCCGCTCGCACTTTGGCAAGCTAATGATATAAAAAATAGTCTAAATAAACTCCACCCTGACTTGACGGTTGAATTGATTTTGATGACGACTGAGGGTGATATAAATTTAGCGAGCTCCTTAGCAAATCAAGGTGGAAAGGGTTTGTTTATTAAGGAGCTTGAGCGGGCTTTATTGATAAAAAAAGCTGATATTGCTGTTCACTCTATGAAAGATATGACAGTTTATTTACCTGAAAATTTGACCTTGGGTGCTTTTTCTCCGCGTGAAGAGGTTCGTGATGCATTTATAAGTCATCACTATAATTCTTTAGACGATTTGCCCGAGCGAGCCATTATTGGAACGGCAAGTTTACGTCGCAAGGCTCAATTACTTATAATGAGACCGGATTTAGATATTAGACTTTTGCGCGGCAATGTTAATACTCGCCTTGATAAACTCGCCCAAGGTGAATACGATGCTATCATTTTGGCCGCTGCAGGTCTGATTCGACTCGGTTTGCAAAAAGAAATAAAACAATTATTTTCTATTGAGCAAATGCTGCCAGCTATTGGTCAAGCTATTATTGGTATTGAATGTCGTGCGGATGATACGGAAATACTTCCGCTGATCCGTCAATTGAACTGCCCAAATTCGCAAGCCTGTGTGACTGCTGAACGCAGTATGAATGAATTGTTAGGTGGACATTGCTCAGCACCTATTGCAGGATTGGCACGGTTAGTGGGTGATCAATTACACTTGCAAGGTCGTGTATTAAGTCCTGATGGGAGCATTATGCTTGAGGCGTTTGCCACAAAAACAGCTACACAAGCACAAGCCTTAGGCTTTGATGTTGCCGAACAATTAATCGCGCAAGGTGCGAAAAAAATTCTTAATGAATCGCGTGAGGCACTTCTCAAATGAGCTCTTCAACCTTGAAGGGTTTATCCGTCTTAATCACAAGATCATTTGAACAATCAAAAACCTTAGTTGAAAAATTAACTCAAGCTCAAGCGCAATCGCGATTATTGCCGGTGATGACTATTCAACCCACGCTTAATGATTCCAGTCTTTGCCGAGCCTTGGCTATTTATGATAAAGCAGCTTTTTTTATCTTTACGAGTGTGCATGCGGTTAATTATGCAAAGAGAGCCATAGAGCGTGAACAAAAAATGTGGCCACCGCTGCAACCTGTTTTTGCCATTGGCGCGGCAACGCGCGAGCGTTTAAATGCAGAAGGCTGTCAACATGTTTTGATTCCCGAGGGACGATTTTGCTCTGAAAATTTAATTGATAAAATCGAAGCGCAGACAGTTGTTGGACAAAATGTAGTCATATTTGGTGGTGCCAACCCTCGTCCTTTTTTGGGCGATACGTTATCTCTGCGAGGACTTAATGTTTTACACGCAGCCTGCTATCAACGTGAAGCATTACAGTTTAATTGGAGTCTTGATGAACAGTATGCTCTTTTAAGTGGTATTGATGTTATTCTGTGTGCCAGTCAAGCGGGGTTTGAGAGCCTACGTCAGAATATTGATGTTATTACGCAAACTCAATTAATGCAGAAAACATTTCTTGTGACAAGTTTGCGCTTGAAAGAAACCTTGCTGAAGGCGGGTTGTACAAAATCGCCGATTGTTGCAGACAATTTTACGGATACTAGTATAATGTCTGCATTAACTTTATGGTATGAGGAACAAAAACATGGTTGAGCGTTCAACTACTGAGCAGGAAGCGCAGCAAATTTCCCCAAAATCAACGAAAGTGCGGTCATTTTTTTCGGTATTGGCGTTCCTTGTCATCCTGCTTGTTTTAGCGGCGGGCATGGGCCTTCTTTGGAAAAAAGAACAGGCTATCATTAATGCAACGCTCGGACAGGTTGATGCGTTAAAAGAGAATGTCCAGAGCTTAAATCAAGAAGTGGCGGATGAGCATACGCTTCTTGAAAAGCAGCAGATGGCCATGAATAATTTTCTCAATAATCAATCGACGGATAATATGCATTGGCAGCTGGAGGAGGCGCGTTATTTGATACGCCTTGCGAATCTTAGTGTGAGTTTTGAGCATAATGTGCCTGTCGCCATCGACTTACTAGAGACAGCGGATAGCCGAATAACTAGCTTAAATGATATGAGTTTATTGCCTTTACGCCAGCTCCTGGCCAATGATATTAGCGCGTTAAAAGGGGTTGCTCAGCTCGATATTCCTGCAGTTTTATTGCAGTTGAATGCCCTCGCGGATCAAGTGGGTAAATTGCCGGTTATTTCGACACCTAATGCAGTTCCTGCAGAAACCACACCTAAACATCACCATCATCAACCGGGTTGGAAACGGGGCTTAGCGCAAAGTTGGCAAGAATTAAAACAAATTATCGTTGTTCAATACCATGATCAACCGGTAGGGCATTTAATTACACCTCAAAATCGTCAATATTTGGATTTACATTTACAAATGTTGTTATCGCAGGCCGAATGGGGATGTTTGCATCAGCAGGGCGTTTTATATGCCAATAGTATTCAACAAGCGATAGACTGGGTAAAAAATTATTATGTTGAGTCGGCTCCTCAAACACAAGCGATGCTTGCTGGACTGACGGCCTTACAACAGCAGGTTATTTCACCACCTATGCCGGATATTTCTGATTCTTTGCAATTAATTAATGTCAAAATTACCGATTTATCCACTCCCAATGGAGCTGCGGTGCTATGAAATTTTTGTTGGTCACGGTATTTATTTTCTTTCTAGCGGTATGGGCAGGACTTAAAGTGGCTGTTGATCCAGGTTATGCGCTATTTGCATATCAACATTGGACAATGCAAATGCCGTTATGGATTGCAGTAG
>JAIELR010000176.1 GCA_019752835.1 Gammaproteobacteria bacterium
AACTGAATTTGCTGGAGCAGAAATTATTTATTTATTTAATAATTTGGTAATATTAACTTAATGTTATGTTAATAAATTTGCAATTAGTGAAGCAAAGAATCCATTTCCAGTGGTGGTTTTATTTATAAGTCCTAAATATGGAGCTATATTGTTTTGAAATAATTCATCTTTCGCATTTAATGATTGGAAAAAATTTATGCAATTTTGTGGTAATTTATCCATCTCATCTCGCCACAATTGTGTAAAATTTATTGAAACATTTGAGGAAGTCGATTTAAAATAATTCTCAAGTTTGGCATAATTAATCTGGATTTCATGATCGATATCCATTTTATCATCTAATTGATTATTTTCATTCATATCATTTGAGTGATCATTTAATTTTCGACGTTTATTTTCTTGAGGGGTCAAATCAGAGATAAAATTGGATTTATTATGAAAACCAGAAATATCATTTATCATATTTAAAACAAAGTTGTTATCTACACCGTATGTATTAATTTCGATATATTGTGGATCTTGAAGATTAAAATTAGTTAAAAATTCATAATATTGATCTGTGGGAATATTTTCATATTGTAATAAATTTGTTATATAATTAACATTAGCTTGAATTTCAAAATGTTTACTAAAATCACTATATATGCTACTTAATGTAAATAAAAGTTCATTCAGTTTCTCAAATTTGTTCATATTCATTTGTATATGATCATTAAAATTTGTAAAAAACAATTTTGTTATTTTCTTTATATTGTCAAAATCGTTAATTATTTTTTTCACATTCCATAAGCTACCAAATTCGTTAAAAAAGTTGTTTAAATTATTTTGTCCTATTTTTTCCAAAAGCCATAGTAAATTATTTATATTATCATTAATAAATAAATTCGTTTTTTCTTTAGGAATGTACCTTAATAATTCTGTTATATAACCATATTCAATATTTCCAGCATTTTTTTTAAAAAAACCTGTTATAAAAAATTTAAAATCGTTAAAATCATTGATAGATTTTTCATGTAAAAACGGCAAGAAATATCTACTTAAGATCATTGTTTTTGAACTAATGCTCTCAAAATAATCGAGTATACTGATCAATATTTCAATATTTTTCTTATTGTTTTTTGAGGCATAATCTTCAATCATATCTGAAAGATAATTTTTATTCTTATTATTGAGATATCTTAATAGCCTATCTTTGTACTCATCAGCGTCATCATCTTCTTCATCGTTATCTTCATCTTCTAGTATCATTTTATTTTCAATAGACAAAGCGGCAAGAACAGATAATAAATCAGGGATAGTTTTAATATATTGGTCTACTGTGTCTTCAAATAAATAAAGAATATCACTCATCGCATCAGTGTCAGCAGATTTTATACATTCAAGAAGGTCATTAATATCGTAATCATTTTCAGTCATTAGTCGTAATCTCTTTAATTATAAACAAAAGCATATTATGCACGAATAATATTATGAAAAAATTAATTGAATCAATATGTTTGTTTGTAATTTCTGTACAAGGCAATTTTTTATTGAATAACATAGTGTTATACTGCAAAAAATAAATTAAATGGCTATAACAAATGCAAATATGGGTTGACGCAGACGCTTGTCCGAAAAGTATCAAAGAAATATTGTTTCGTGCGGCAAACCGTACCAAAACAATGACAATATTGGTAAGCAATCAATTGCTCACTATTCCACCCTCGCCTTTTATTAAGAAAATACGCGTTTCTGCTGGATTAGATGTAGCGGACAAATGGATAGTCGACGCAATGGAGGCTGGTGATTTGGTCATTACGGCCGATATTCCTCTGGCAGATGCCGCTGTTACCAAGGGTGGGAGTGTATTAAACCCGCGTGGAGAGATGTACAGTGAAGAGAATATTAAACACCGCTTAGCGATACGCGATCTTATGACGGATTTACGTGATAATGGGCTTATTCGCGGAGGCCCTGGCACCTTGAGTACGAAAGAAATTACGGTGTTTGCGAATCAACTTGATCGGTTATTAGCAAAAACTCAAGTGAGAGGTGGTTCAATAGGTTGATAAGGGCTTTATAATCACTCCGCACAAAACTGGATGCGCATCATGCCTGACGTAGGATTAATATAGGTAGTTTGTCCACTGGTAGAGCTCAAACTCTGCTGACTTAAAGCGGTTCTTATTTTTTGCTCTACAACGGGTCGTTTATTCTGAACGGTTAAATTGGTAGGAATACTAAAGTTGATCTCAACTTTTAAACAACTTCCAGAACGGCCATTACCTAGGCCTGCTTGCGGATGAACAACAATTTGATATTGTTCTTGGCTAAACCACGCATTTTGTACATCTGCCGCTTCGACAACACCTGCAGCAAGTAAATTGGACGTCATGTTATTGGAGCCAGTCGGGAACACATCCGTTAAACTCTGACCTGAGTGACTGTTAATATAATTAACAATTCCAGAATCAATATGGCCTAGCTGATCAATGAAATAGTTAAGCTTTTGCTCAGCGCGGATATTAGTATAATAATCAACACTAAAGATCAGGAGCACTGCCGTCACAGCTATAGCGAGGAGAACCTCTAATAAACTGATACCAACTTGTTTGCAGCGCTCTGATCTCATGATGATTTATTAACTATTGGGTCGCAAGGTAATCTCGACACGACGATTTTGTGCACGCCCTGCTGCATTCGCATTGCTTGCAATCGGATTCAACACCCCCATACCTTGGGTAAAGAGTCGATTCGTTGAAATACCTTGGCCAACAAGGTAAGAGCCAACACTTTGTGCTCGTGCTTGCGATAATTGCTGATTATACGTTGCTGCGCCGACGTTATCCGTATAACCCGTAATTACAACGTTATTGTTGTTATATTTTTTCAGCACGGTAGCAACCGCATTTAAGGTTTGATAGAAACCTGAGTTAATATCGGCACTATTCGTTGCAAAAGTCACGTCAGATGACATGATCAAGGTTATTTGGTTGCCATTTTGCTGAACTTGAACACCAGAATTAACTAACGCTTGTCGCAGCTCTTTGTTTTCCTGATCCATACCGTAGCCGACCAAGCCACCCGCAGCGGTACCAATCGCAGCACCAATCAATGCGCCTTGAGTTCCACCTGCAAGAGCACCAATACCTGCACCACCGAGGCCACCGACAACAGCGCCTTTGGTTGTATCACTGGCACCGGATTGTCCGGTATAGGGATTAATCGCTGTACAACCAGTTAAGGCCGTTAATGATATTAATCCTAGACTGAGCACTAAAGGTTTAATTGTATTAGTCATTTTTTTGTCTCCAAATATAGGAAGTAAAAACTGTTGAAGGATGCCACCCTCCGTGCCACCCCAAAGACGGGCAACCACAGGGGGTTGCCCCTACAAAAGTACCGTGATTTATTAAAGACACTAAGGTCTGTCGTCAACTACCTTTGCTTTGGGCAGCAAATCTTCTCGCGTCAAGCCCAATGCAACAGACAAGGCCCCTGCTACATAAATCGAGGAATATGTCCCTACCGCTATACCAATCCATAGCGCCGTTGCGAAACCATGCAACGTAGGCCCACCAAAGAAAAATAATGCCACAACCGCGACCAAGGTCAAGCCCGAAGTCATAATTGTTCGTGACAAGGTTTGATTAACCGATAAATTAACAATTTCTGCCGCTGTTGCGTTACGTACTTTTCTAAAATTCTCACGCATCCTATCGAAAACAACGATGGTATCATTCAATGAATAACCAATAATTGTCAACACAGCCGCCAACGAAATTAAATCAAATTCCATATGAAAGAGCGAAAAAACACCCAAAATAATAATTGGATCATGGAGTAAAGAAATGGATGCACTTAAGGCCAAACGATACTCAAAGCGCAATGCAATATAAATACCCGTTCCTAACATGGCGACAA
>JAIELR010000186.1 GCA_019752835.1 Gammaproteobacteria bacterium
ACAAACATCCAATAACCATCGAGCCATCCCTTTAACCGAACATACCCTTAATACGGTTCCGATGGTATCACGTCTTTTTCAGCAACTCGGTTTTAAATTGGGAGAGCAATCTGAAAATGAGATGGGGGAGCTGCATATGAGTGGTGTATCAGGGATCAGTGGCGTATTTTATGTTGAAAATGCCCTTGACTCACCCTATATTCCTGCGCAAGATTTTGTTAAAAAATATGGCGTTAAATCGGTTGTAGGAACCGGTGTGTTGTTACCAGAAGGAGAAATTGCGGCCTTTATTGGTTTTTGCCGTGTACCTTTAACACAAATACAGGCAACCGCTTTAGCACCTATTATGTCAAAATTTTGGCGAAAAGCTTTTGTATTAACAAATTATGGTATTTTCACATGAATCAAATTAACTTGCTTGTTGAATCAGCGTTATCTCCGACGTTATTGCATGAAAGAAGTAAAATAATCACCCTCAATCAATCTTGCAGAGCATTAAAAGGAGGCGATACACTCTCTGAACTTGGGTTAGAGGTATGGTTTAAGCAATTTTTTGTCGCAGATGTAATGTTAAATAATTTTTTGGAAGCCATCGAAAATTATTCAACATTTGAAGGAATGTTACAGACTTTTTCGACGGGTACACAAATTAATTGGTTAGTTAAAACGATGCCTTTAGCCTTAAAGAAAGATCAAAAAACTCAACAAATTACCTGGCTGCTGGATGATTCAGGAAAAAGTTTACGAGCATCTTATTGGGATTTGTATATCAAAATGAATGAAGCCTTATTGATGATAAAAAATACACTTGATGAGCGAAGCCAGGCATTACAGCGTGCTGAAATAGCGGAAACTAGAGCACTTTTTCTTTCATCACTAGCCGAAATTAACCCCTTACCCATTATGCGTCTGAACCAAAAAAAAGAAGTTGTTTATGCCAATAAACCTGCTAGCGATATGCTTAGTCGTTGGAAAACTACTTACCAGCTTGATTTGCCTGCTGAACTTACCGACAAAATAAATGCAATATTTGCAACTAATCATAATGATACTTATGAATATGCATATGACGAACATATTTTTCTATTTAATTTATCAAAGATCAATCTCAATGAAGATTTTATTGATATATTTGCTGTTGATATTACTGAAAGAAAAAAAATGGAAAAAGAAAATGTAGAGAAAAATGCCTTACTTGAGCATGCTGGAAGATTAACGGCATTGGGTGAAATGGCTACTGGTGTTGCCCATGAATTGAATCAACCATTGTCAATTATTAAGACTAATTTGCAGTCACTGGAGTTTCTTGCTGAAAACGGATTGTCGAAGCAGGACACCACTGAAATAGTGGCCAGCTCACTCAAACAAATCGATCGAGCAAGCGTTATTATCAGTCATATGCGCACATTTTCGCGCTTAAAAATACCGCGTGTAGAGCCTATTGATTTAAGCACGCCTATTGAATCGGCACTCAATATGTTTAATGAACAATTTAGATTACATAATATTGAAATCATAAAACATATTGAAAAAAATATTCCGTTATTTAAAATGGAAGCCCAGCAAATGGAGCAAATACTCGTCAATTTATTATCTAACGCCCGCTATGCGGTGGAGGCAGCAGCAGAGGAAAATGCCAATAAAAATTACAAAATGCAGATTGATGTGCATTTGAAATACTTATCAAAAGAACATCAAATTCTGATTCAAGTAACTGATAACGGTATTGGAATGACTAAAGATGTGCTTAAGTCTTGTTTTAATCCTTTTTTTACAACTAAACCCATTGGTGAAGGAACAGGACTGGGCTTATCGATTATCCATAGTGCTGTAACTAATTTGCATGGTACTATTCAAGTTGAGAGTGATCCAGGTAAGGGCACAATAATAAATATATTATTGCCCGCTACAGCTGATGAGTTGATCGTAGAAGCTCTCAATAAATGAATTTAATGCAAAAAATACCGGATTACTGCTTATTTTAAATATTTTTTTGATTTTTATTTTATAATGCAAAACTCACGTATAGTTAGTTATACAGCTGTTAATTTTAGCAGCGCACATTTTATAAACTTACACTGCTATTGCCTATGCTCCGATTCCTCTTTGTTTTTCTCAGAAAGAGGGGACTCGCTATCCATCCTATTTTCATCATACGCATCTTCATCCATGCCTTCAACAACATGATTATGTTCTTTTGGATCATTTTTTGTCTTATTGCCGCCTGATATTTTTTCATCAGTGGATTTTGGCTTATGATATGGGTTATCTCGTTGTATCATAATTTTCTCCATAATGTTTGGTCAATTGTTACACTAAAGTTAGTTATAAATATTGAGTTTGTCAACTTAAGAGTCAACAGTCAACATAGAGACATATCTCGCTTTAATGATTTTAAAAAAAGTATTGCTAACATTTTTTGATTAATGTAATCTTGTACTGTAAATTATTTCAATCATGGTTTATTTATAACTTAAGGAGATGTCATGCAAGAAAGTCTTTTTTTTAAAGTAATACATAGCAAAATGCGTTATTCTAACGTACCTTGTCAGCGGAAAAAAAATGAACCCCCAATATGTGGAGATCTACAACTGTTTGGGGCGCATATTTTATTGGGGATGATAGTCGGAACTGTTGTTGGATGTATGGTCGGTGCAATTACCTTGAATCCAGGTCTCGCACTAGCGACAGGGCTTATGAGCGGTACTGCTGCGACAACAATAAGCACCGTAATATTCGGATTGTTTAGTCGACCTAAAAAAATGCCACAATTTGAGCCGTTTAAGGTTTCAACCGAGCAGGTATTAAACAACGCAATGCCATAAGTTTATTGGCCAAATTTGCCACATAACGGATATATCAGACTGTTCCTTTGTGGCAAATGATAATATTTACTATTTAATTCTGCTCAATCCCTACAGTTTCTCATGCTCATAATAAATCTCTTTTTCACGCTTAATCAAAATAGCGGCAAGAAAGTTATAAGCGGCTGTCCATGCACTAAGCACATTATCCGAAGCGGCCTCACCCAGTACCTCACGGATGGATGCTATCAAATGCTCACCAACAATAGGATAATGCTCTGGTTTTATTTGCAAAGAAGAGTGTTTTTGCGCAATAAGCTCCACAGCGCTTGCAAGTACACTCAGATTATCAATATTGGCAGCATATGCACAAATTGCCGAGGCCAATGCTTTTTGTTGAACTCCCGATTCTAAACGAGATGGGTTAAAGAATGGTATAACCTCAGGATTGTGTAAAAACATCCTGCTATAGAAATGTCGTGTAAGCGTTTCCCCGTGTATTTTCAGAATAGGTGCTGTAGATTTAATAATATCAATGGTTTGTTGATCTAGCATAGTGGTTCCTTGCAATATGGAGTGAATACGTTTGTATGATAGCGCAACATCCTCTAAAATAGCAAAAATGTTGAATACAGGAGATAAAATGATGACTGTTGGTACAAATTTGACATTTGAAAATGAAAAAGTGAAAATATGGGAACTTTTTTTAGAGCCGGGTGAAAAAGTGGAAATTAAATCTTAATTATTATGTTAACCGCTTTTTTCTCTACATTACTCTTAGATATAAGGATTTCGCCATTTTGCATTGAAAATTCGGTGCAGATAGTTCAATTTTCAAGTATTATTATGTTAAATGACAGAAACCTAAAAGAGGATTGCATAAAATGAAACGCGTCACCGGAATCGGCGGAATTTTTTTTAAAGCCAAGGACCCTAAGGCATTAGGTGAATGGTATCGTAAGCACTTAGGTATTGACGTTCAAGACTGGGGCGGCACGATATTCGAATGGAATGCTGAAGGTAAGCCTAATGTGAC
>JAIELR010000234.1 GCA_019752835.1 Gammaproteobacteria bacterium
GCTGAAATTGAAGATATTCGAGGTGTTACTGGTAGCAGTGCCATGATTAAAACACTGATGGATAGAGAATGGATACGCCTTGTAGGGCATAAAGATATTCCGGGAAGGCCAGGTCTTTATGCAACAACAAAAACATTTTTGGACTATTTTAATTTAAAAAGCCTCGATGAATTGCCTACCTTGGCAGAATTAGAGAGTGCGCTTACGGGAATAACGATTAATGAGTGAAAAATTACAAAAAGTATTAGCCCGTGCCGGCTTTGGATCCCGTAGGCAATTAGAAAAGGTCATTGAGTCGGGTGAGGTGATGGTTAATGGCGTTCCTGCATCGCTGGGTCAACGTGTTACACCTGATGATACGATTACGATACAAGGTCGCACGGTGACGAATACCCCGCCCGAAGAAATTCCTTGTCGAGTGCTTCTTTATCATAAACCGGAAGGTGAAGTGTGTTCGCGCAATGATCCCGAAAAACGACCGACGGTGTTTGATAATTTACCAAAATTGCAGCGAGGCCGTTGGGTGGCCGTTGGGCGTTTAGATTATAATACAGCGGGTTTATTACTCTTTACAACCCACGGTGATTTAGCTAATGCTTTGATGCATCCCCGATCGCAAATTGAGCGAGAATATGCTGTTCGTGTGTTTGGTGAGGTAAGTCCTGACGTTCTAAAACAATTAACCAAAGGCGTCAAGCTTGAGGATGGCGTCGCTAAATTCAGTACTATTACGGATGCTGGCGGCCAGGGACAGAATCATTGGTACCATGTGACATTAGCTGAGGGACGTAATCGAGAGGTGCGTCGCATGTGGGAATCACAAGGGATACAAGTTAATCGGTTGATTCGGGTACGTTTTGGTGAGATTTTATTGCCGAGAGATTTGCGTAAAGGCCATATGCGCGAACTATCTGCACCACTGGCGGCAAAGCTTGCTGCTTCAGTTGAGATCAAATTGACGACTTATATGCCTTACAAAAAACGGCCATTTAGATCAGGTGAATGGTAGTTTTCGCACTCGAGGTTCTAGGATTTTTTTGAGTTTTATTGTGGGGCCAATAACATCATTAAAGCGCATTTTTGAATAATGATTATTTGCGCTTTAATGGCATTTTTGGAAAAATTATTATTTTATTTATCCCAAAATCCCGAGTTCGAAAACTTCAATTCCTATAGTATCAAAATATTATTATCGAAAAATTAAGCAATTTTTTATTTTTTAATGTGAAACTCGCTGAAAATGGAATAATGTCTATACTTATAGAAATGCTCATTTTTTGACCAGCTCTGAATTGACAATGTCAGAATTGAACTGCGCAGAGTATAAACGTACTACCATAAATTTAGCTAACCCGGTTGAGTAAGGTAGTGCGACATAGGGGGTTATGATGGCTATTCCAAACAATCCGTTAATTAGTTTCTTCGGTTCCCTGACAGGCGCTCATGCTAATAGCAAAAGTGCCTTCCTCACGGCTTTAACGCAAACTTTACACACAGCGAATATTGGGCCACATACCTTAGCGGCACATGATGTGCCGGAATCTAATTTTAATTTCAATACTTTATTAAGTTTGAGTTCCTTGCACGGAATTACGCACGGGTTTGTTCCCTTCTTAAGTTTTGCCAGCACCATTCAAATAACGGGCACATCTGGAAATGATGTATTGGTAGGTGAAAGCACCAACAACAATTATATAAAAGCCTTGGGCGGTAACGATATGATAACTGGCGGTCCTTTCTTTGATATTATTGATGGGGGCTCGGGTACTGATACGGTTAGCTATGCCTCAGTGAATTACGCTGAAGTTGTAAATTTAGCATCTGAAAGTGCATACGGACAGGGATCGGCATATGGCACTGACAGCGATACGTTAATGAACATTGAAAATATCATCGGAACAGCATTTAACGATAAGATCACTGGCGATGGAAATCCAAATGTTTTAAGTGGCGGTGCGGGTAACGACGTTATAGTCGGCGCCAATGGCAACGATACGCTCATAGGTGGGCCGGGGGATGATAGCTTAGATGGTGGTTCAGGCACTGATACAGCTGATTACTCGGACACCACTCTTGGTGTTACGGTTAATTTAACCACAGGTACAGCTTCAGGAGGCGATGGTAACGATACTTTAACGGGCATTGAGAACATCATTGGTTCAAGTGGGAATGATATATTCACGGGTAATAACGATAGTAATAATATACAAGGGGGTGATGGTAATGACCTTTTCGAGGGTAACGTTAGCGTCTTTGGATCGTTTGATAACTTTGATGGTGGTGCAGGCATTGATACGATCGATTATACGCACACACAGGGAAACATTTTTGTTAATTTAGCATTCAATAGTGGAAATACAAGTTCTTTAACTAATTTTGAAAATGTGATTGGTTCAAATTTTTATGACTCTCTGACCGGCGATGACAATAATAATCAATTGGAAGGTAGAGGGGGTAATGATGTAATCTCAGGTGGAGGAGGTAATGATAAAATCATTGGTGGCATAGGTAATGATACACTAACAGGTGGAGTTGGAAATGACACCTTTGTTTTTGCTCCCGGCGATGGTGCCGATACGATTACTGACTTTACCCATGGTGCCGATTCGATAGATTTATCTGCTTATGGTACCAATTTTAGCTCGATAACTGTAACGGCCTCTGGTCCTGACAGCATAATTCAGGCTGGCGCTGATAGCATCACCTTAACGAATGTCAGTGCGGCTAGTGTTACTGCGGCAGACTTTGTATTCTAAGATGTGGTTGCCCGCATATTGGATGGCACGGAGGCCGATATCGCTACAAGTGCATTTAGCTAAGCCCTATGAAAGAGTAAGTTGCTAGGGTGGGCGCTTCTGGTTTCAGTTTAGGGCAGATGAATGGTAGCTTTCGCACTCGAGGCTCTAGGTTTTTTTGAGTTCTACTGTGGCCCAATAACATCATTAAAGTGCATTTTTGAATAATGATTTATTTGCGCTTTAAGGATAATTTTGGAAAAATTATTATTATTTTTTAACCCAAAATCTCGAGTTCGAAAACTTCAATTCCATAGTACCAAAAAAATATTAGCGGAAAATTAAGCATTTTTTATTTTTTTCAATCGAATTTTTCATAAAGATCAACAAAATTGGCTATTTATTGGCTATTTTTAGAATAGCCCTTATACTATAAGCTATAGGTTCTTTTTGATCAGTTTTTGTAGAATAAATTCATTGATTTGATAAAAACAAGATTAGGACTATAGTGTAAGAATAATAACTTAATTTACTATTCATTTCATAAAACACGGACAGGTTTTTACATCAGCCGCTTGGGCTGAATAGGGTGGTACGGAATTGTCAAGATACGGATGTAGCCTTTTTGTTCGAGAGCAAGCAAGCGTCACGTGTTTGCGTAGCTTGCCCGTGCGCGAAAGGTTTTTGACAGGGTGAGGGCGGAATGCGGGAGTGCCGGTAAAGTTTTTTTACTTAGGGCGCTTCAAGCAGGAGGTTATCATGGCTGTTGTTACCACTAAACCCGGATATAGCGGCATCTTTGGATCTATCCCCGATAGCATCGTTTTTAGCGGAGACGGTCAGCTAGCCGTTGGGTTAAAACAACGCTTAAATATCATCAAGATTGTCAATGGTAATCATACGATTAATGGCTCTGCGGGCAATGACCAAATCAATGGAAACGCTGGCAATAATGTCATTAATGGTGGTGCCGGGAACGATTTAATTTATTCTGGCACCGGTAATGATGTTACGCATGGTGGTGTGGGCGATGATTATATTTTTGGCCAACAAGGCAATGATACTTTGTATGGTGATGCGGGCAACGATA
>JAIELR010000143.1 GCA_019752835.1 Gammaproteobacteria bacterium
CACACCTTCTGGCTGAGTGCCAGCAACGGGATCTTGCTCAATGGAAAAATCATCAAACTGATTGGTAATATTAAACGCCGTGTCATAGCCCAAATCATTGTATTGACCATCCAAAACAAGCTCGGGTAATTCTTTATATTGATTAGCAACATAGCTTTGATTGATGGGATGCAGTGTTTGATATCCTTCCATCTGCCCCGTAAAATGCCAATGATTGCTATTGTAATACAGGTCACCTTGATTAAGGATTTGGTTATCCGTGGTTTGCGCAGGATCACTATCAAAATCTTCAAAGTAATAATCGTCACTGACGTGGTTGGCATAGAGATAACTTGACCAATTATCGCTGTATTGCCGAGTATCCTCAAAAGAAATGAGATATCGGTTGTCACTATCATTCTCTAAGTCGCTTAACCCAGGCGTACCAGGCGGATAATCCACTAAAGAATCTTGTTGAAAGCTCGCAAACTCTTTATCATCATAGAGAAAACTGCCATGCAAATTTCCTGAGCTATCTGGCGTCAAATAACGAAACTCGGCATTGAGCTGCAAACCTCGATCTGTCATCTCATCTGGCGTAATGGTCGCATCATAATTAGGTGCAATATTCCAATAAAATGGGATACCGACCTCATAACCTGTTGTCGATGAGTGTCCAAAGGTAGGGTAAAGAAAACCTGATTTTCGGCGGCTATCGATGGGAAAATCAAAATAGGGCGTATAGAGTACGGGCACATTGCCTAAGTAAAAAAGCGCGTTGTACGCATCCCCCCTACCCGTATCATGATTGAGCGTAATATTGTTTGCGCCGATATGCCATGCGCTGCTTAAGGGTGGGCAGGCTGAATAGGTTCCGTTATAAATTTTAACCACGCCGGTTGGTTCGCGCTCGACTTTTTCTGCAATCCCCCAGCTATTGACGTCCGAATTAACTAATTGCGTACCCTCTGGCTGGGTCGTTGTATCGACAAACATACTTCCATAAGTCATCCGATAAATAACATCGCTTAATGTTCCACTTTTATCCAATAAGTTAAAATGCCCCTGATTTGCAATAGCGAGATCGCCCGGCTCACGCAAAATGACCTTTCCATACACGTCAATTGACTCTGGTTTCAGCGTTTTAGGATTACGATTAATATAGGCAACATCTGAATCAATACTGCGATTCGGTTGGGTAATGACGACGTGGCCCGCTAATTTGGAGGTATCTGTTTGCGACAAGAGCGATCGATCAGATGAAATGCTGATGGGCTGCTGCTTGCTGCCTGGACTTTGAACAGGAACGACATAGTTCAAATTGGGTTCAATATAATAGCCCTTACAAATGTAGTTCGCATTAGGCGCACTCACCCAACCCAAGAGTTCGGCTATTTCACTCGGCGACATTTTTTTAGGTCGCAAGGCTTCAATATTGGCCGGTGCCTGTGTCACACCATTCACTACATTCCTATCATTCGCGGTGGGGACAACAATCGGTGCGCCATTATCACTGGTGTCCAATTCTGTAGAAATAGGTTGTGGATCGTTTAAGGGCTCATACGATGAGATAGGAACAGCACTCGCGGGAATCATGCTCGCCAAGACTTGTTGCGCGTTTTTCTGTGCAGATAATGTACTTGAAGCAGATCCAGGCACACCGATGCAGGCCGCTGGATTCAACCCTTCTGCGGAGCTTAGAAATGGTGTGAATAGCAAGCTGCTAAAAATAGCTCGGCGGACAAACTGCTTCAATCTATAACCTCATATTAAATTAGAACGGAAAAACCTTTATGACTGCGCCGAGTATAGTATCTAAGAAGCGAAGTTTTCGCTACAATATATCCTCAAAAACTTAAAGGTCTTTATCATTGATGACAGATTTGAGATTACAACAAGCTAATTCCTGGCTAACAAATAGCTTGCGCCTACCCATTACACAACTTAAACCCATTGCTGGCGATGCCAGTTTTAGACGTTATTTCCGAGTATATTTGCCGAATGAATCCTATATTTTGATGGATGCCCCACCCTCTCATGAAAATTGCAAGCCTTATATTACCATCGGTCGAGAGTTGCTTAAACACAATATTCATGTACCTAGGATTTTTTACGATAACTTGGAGCAAGGGTTTTTGCTCTTGGAGGATTTAGGCGACAAGTCCTTTTTTAGTGCACTTAAGATAGATAATGTTGATCTTTTATACCGTCAAGCGTTGGAAGTCCTTGTAAAAATTCAAAAAATTACTTACATTTCAAACTATGACTTGCCAAAATTTGATGAAAGCATGATGATGAGAGAGATGATGCTCTTTCAAGAATGGTTTATTGAAGGTTTATTAAAGCACCCTCTCAACGCTACCGAAAAAAATCTGTTGGCCAAGACATTCCAACAAATCGCTGAAAAAATTGCAAGCTTCCAGCAATGCTGTGTCCATCGAGATTACCACTCACGAAACTTGATGGTGCTCCCATCAGGCGACTTGGGTGTCTTGGATTTTCAAGATGCCGTCTGGGGGCCGATTACCTATGATGCAATTTCTTTATTAAAGGATTGTTATATCTCTTGGCCTCGTGATAAGATACTGGATTTACTGGGTTATTATCATCATTTGCTGTCTTCTGCTCAAATAATTGAGGGAAACACATTTAGTGATTTTATCAACGAATTTGATTGGGTAGGTATTCAACGACACATAAAAGTAATTGGAATTTTTTCGCGCCTTCATTTGCGCGACCATAAATCTGCATACTTAAATGATATTCCCCTTGCAATGCGCTACCTGGTTGATGCACTCAACCCATTTCAAGATCTTAATGATTTTAGGATATGGTTGGATAATATTCTCTCTGTTAATGAGTTTTCGGAATTTGTGGCTCAAGATCTTTTTGTCAGATGAGCGCGTCAGAAAGCCGAAAACGCACTAGTCGAGAGTATATTCAAAACAATTCGGTTTTCGGCTAGGCGCTGTCGACGTAGGGGCAATCCCCCCGTGGTTGCCCATATTTGGGTTGGCACGGGGTGCCCCTTAGGTCGACAGCAACAACACCGAACATTGAAGTGCGAAGAGTATAATTAATCTCTCGTCCCCTCTGTGACTATACAGTAGTATAAAAACAGGGAAGTTATAATAACGAGAACTTAAAAGAAAAATGGAGCAGGACTAAAAAATGAAAGCAATGATTCTGGCAGCGGGTCGTGGTGTGAGATTACGGCCTTTAACTGATTCTATCCCCAAACCTCTGATTCGAATTCATGGAAAACCATTAATTCAATATCATGTTGAAGCTCTCGCGGCGGCTGGAATCACCGATCTGGTCATCAATGTCAGCCATATGGCTGGACGTATTAAAGGATATTTAGAAGATGGCCATCGTTTTGGCGTTAACATTCAATATTCTTTTGAAAAACAACCCTTAGAAATGGCGGGTGGGATCATTCAAGCTCTACCCTTATTAGGCAAAGACCCTTTTATCGTCATTAGTGCCGACATATGGACAGATTTCGATTATGCAAAATTGCCGAACCGTCCTAGTAAACTTGCCCATGTAGTATTAGCCAACAATCCAGATGAAAATCCTGACGGTGACTTTGGTTTAGATAAAAATTATTTAACGGAAGGTGACACAGCTCGATACACGTTTGGTGGAATAGGTGTGTATGCCCCTGAATTATTTGATGGATTAGAACAGGGCGTTATGACCATAGGCCCGATATTGCGTGAAGCCATCCCTAAAAAACTCGTCACAGGTGAGCATTTCACCGGTCGCTGGCACAATGTCGGCAGTTTACAGCAGGTTAAAGCCTTGAATGCGACCTACGCATAGCTAAAACGTAGCCCGGA
>JAIELR010000119.1 GCA_019752835.1 Gammaproteobacteria bacterium
TTGCAACATAGCCCCACTGGTGTTGATTTATACGTGACTTATCATCCCGCGTATTTATTGCGAAACCCCAAAGATAAAGGGAAGGCTTATCAGGATTTGTTGTTGGTGAAGAGTCAGTTAATGTAGCCCGGATCTGAAGGAGCCCCGGGTATTTTTTAAATGGCGTAGCCCGTATTAAAGCGTTTTAAATGCACAATGTAGAGGTAACAATGTGCTTTTGATAATCCCACAAATAAGGATGATTAAAGGATGGCACGTAATACGGGGCCGTATTTTGTAAAAGCAACGATCCCGTATTACGCTTTTATCGTGAATATTCTTGTTACCGTCCCATTTACAATATTAATAAATGATAAGTTCCAAGCAATATTCTCGCTTTAATACGGGCTACGGGTTATCTATCGATCAATATACCTTATCGTTTTTTCACTATAACGCTCACCCGCAATACCCCCCTCAGGAATGGCTTCATCAAGCGCCTGTATTTCAGCCGACGATAAAATCAAACTCGCCGCATGAACATTTTCTTCCACAAACTTTTGTTGCTTAGTCCCTGGAATCGGCACAATATCGTTGCCTTTATGCAAAATCCACGCAAGCGCAATTTGCGCCGGAGTAGCTTTTTTCTGTTGAGCAATAGCATTAATGGCGTTAGTAACTAATTTATTCCGATCGAAATTTTCTTTTTTGAATCGAGGATCATGACGTCGATAGTCATTGGCGGCATATTCGGTTGCTGGTTTAGCATCGGCTAAAAACCCACGTCCGAGTGGGGAAAAACAAACTAATCCAATGCCTAAGTTTCGTAATAACGACAGGATATTTGTTTCTAAGTTACGTTCCCAAATAGAATATTCGCTTTGTAAGGCCGAAATAGGGTGCACAGCATGAGCGCGCTTAATCGTATTTTCCCCTGCTTCAGATAAGCCCAGATAATTCACTTTTCCGGCTTTAACCAATTCGGCCATGGTACCGACCACGTCTTCAATAGGAATATTTGGGTCAACGCGATGTTGATATAATAGATCGATATGGTCGACATTTAAGCGTTGTAATGAACTATCAACGACTTTTTTAATATGGTCAGGGTGACTATTTAAACCCGAAATTTCATCATTTTTAATATTATAACCAAACTTGGTGGCAATAATGACCTTATTTCGATAAGGTTTAAGTGCTTTGCCTAATAAAATTTCATTGGTATAAGGGCCATACATTTCAGCAGTATCGAAAAAATTTATCCCTAATTCAATGGCATGATGAATAGTCGCGATAGATTGCTCATCCGTATGCGCGCCATAATAAGACTTGCTCATCCCCATGCAGCCTAGGCCTATTTCCGAGACCTCTAACCCTTGTTGCCCTAATTTTCGTTTTTTTAACATGACTTGTTTCCTCATTACAGATAGGTTAGTTGAGGGAGGCATTCTTGATATTATGTATCTGTTTTTTTTGTGACCACTTTCTTTTTGGCTACTTTTTTCTGCTGATTTATAGAGGTATCTGTCATGAGACCGCTGATTATTCGTGGTAATTTTGTTTCATCAACAGGAATGGAAGGTTGATATACTCGCATAATTACATTGCTTTCTTTAGATGAATTAAACATTCTTTTCTCCTTCGCCAAATAGCTCAATTAGCAAAATCTCACTGCCCATAATTATAACACCCTTGCTCTCTGGATTACTAGCAACCGTGCCGTCATCGTTAGGGAGTAAGCACTTTTCGAAAAACAAACACATTAAAAAATAATTATGATACAATATTGTCAATTTATACTTAGTTGTTTACTTGGAGTTTGGTAAATGAAGGCTGTAGAGACGCGAGCAAAAAAATCGATAAACTTGAGGGCTTTAGGTTATGAATAATCAGCTTATTTTGTCCTCATTATTTGAGCTGGGCGATATTGAAACTAAAGTAGTTTTAAAGGCTGCTGCTAAAGCCCACCAAGCCTTAGGCGAACTTAAGGGGGTTGCGGCAACCATTCCTAACCAATATATTTTAATTGGTACTTTATCTTTGCAAGAAGCGAAGGAAAGTTCTGAAATTGAAAATATTATCACCACCGAAGTCGCACACGACGTGCGACGAGCGTGAGGAGCCGCAGGTCCGGGTGTTGAGCCGCAGGCGAAACACAAGGGAACCGACACGGCGTTGAGTCATTGTGGGCACTTAGTTCAGAGCGCCAGCGAAGAGATAAGTAGACCGCAGGACTCACGAGCACTCCCGCTGAAGGCGATACTTGTCGCGAGTTTTTTGCTCCTTTTGGTGGACTCGGAGTCCCAAAAGGTTTTGCAAAAAAACGCGACACTATCAACAAGATGATATTTATCTGAGTAATTATGAAAAAAAAATCTTTTTAACGCATTCTGCTAAAGAAGTGCATAATTATGCTGAAGCGTTAAAAACCGGATTTGAAATTGTTAAAGCAGAGCATCTTATTACGAATAATTCCATTAAAAAAATCCAGCAAATTCTCGAGGAAAATGACGCCGGTTTTCGCCAACAAGCGGGGACAAAACTTAAAAATGATTTGACAGGCGAGGTGATTTATATGCCTCCGCAAAATTCAAATGATATTCTTAATTTGATGACAGAATTAGAGCAATTTATCAATGAGGATGCGCAATGTGATTATGATGATTTAGTTAAAATGGCTATTATTCACCACCAGTTTGAAAGCATTCATCCATTTTATGATGGAAACGGACGAACAGGTAGAATTTTAAATATTCTTTATCTAGTCAAGCAAGAATTGCTGGATACCCCTATTCTTTATCTATCGAGATACATTAATCGACATAAATCAATGTATTATGAGTTGTTGCAAAGCGTTCGCGATGAAAAGCAATGGGAGCCATGGCTTTTATATATACTGACTGCTGTTGAGCAAACGGCGAAACAAACAACACAATTAATTACCGAAATAAGAGAATTAATGCAGCATTATAAGTTTGAGATTAAGGAAAAGCTGCCAAAGATGTATAGTCATGAATTACTGAATAATCTGTTTAAGTACCCATATACGAAGATAGAGTTTTTTGAAGAAGATTTAGGGAAAACGCGACAAACATGTGCTAAGTATTTGAACGACTTAGTCGGTATTGGGTTACTCTATAAACATGCTATAGGTAAAGAAAATTATTATATAAACGTGAAATTATTTAACTTACTGCAAAATATTCCACCTATGGTCAAAATTCGATCATGTTAATAAAGCCAAAAAAAACTAACATGAAAAAGGTGTCATGTTAACAAAGCCAGACTTTTGTTAACATGAACCTTTCTTAAGTTAAGAATTAACTGACTTCGTTAACATGAGATGATGCAGTATGATTGAGCATATAGATGCTTTGCCCATGAAGTTATGAAACCATGTGCAAAGGCCAAGGGGTTCGCCATAATAAAATGCAATATCATATGCAAAGACAAATAAGGCTGGTAACAATGACAATACGTTTTCAAAAATTGACCAAAGAATATCAAAAAACTGTCTTTGACTGGCTGGAAGAGCCTCATATGAAGGAATTTTGGGATAATAGCCAAGGACACAAAGACGATATAATTAATTTCATTAATGGCCGCATTGAGCTTTCTTCTTATTTTAATGGAATAATGACTTACTGGATCGGATTCGTCGATGAGCAACCATTCTGTTTTATTCTGACATCAGAAATGCGCAAAGAGCAAGATGATATTACGGAGTTGCATCGAGAACACCTTTCAAAAACAGGGCATACTATCGCGTTGGATTTTGGGATTGGTAATCCTTTGTTTATGGGAAAGGGACTGGCTGCGCCAACACTGAA
>JAIELR010000115.1 GCA_019752835.1 Gammaproteobacteria bacterium
CGGCAAAGGAAGTATCATGCGTATGGGAGATAACAAAATCCCTGAAATTGAAACTATTTCAACTGGCTCGCTCGGTTTGGATATCGCCTTAGGAGGCGGCTTGCCAAAAGGGCGTGTTATTGAGATTTTTGGACCAGAATCGTCAGGTAAAACAACGCTGACCTTGCAAGTTATTGCCGAATGTCAGAAAAATGGTGGAGTTGCCGCCTTCGTTGATGCTGAGCATGCCTTGGATCCTAATTATGCTGAAAAATTGGGGGTTAATGTGGCTGAGCTGTTAGTGTCACAACCGGATACCGGTGAGCAAGCCCTTGAAATTACCGATATGCTGGTTCGCTCCGGTGGGATAGATATCGTCGTTATCGACTCCGTTGCTGCTTTAACGCCTGAGGCTGAAATCAAAGGTGAAATGGGCGATAACCACATGGGATTGCACGCTCGTTTGATGTCACAAGCCTTGCGTAAATTGACCGGGAATATCAAACGTTCCAATACTCTCGTTATTTTTATTAACCAAATTCGTATGAAAATTGGTGTTATGTTTGGCAGCCCTGAAACGACAACAGGCGGTAATGCCTTGAAGTTTTATGCGTCTGTTCGCTTAGATATTCGTCGAACGGGTGCGATCAAAAAAGGCGAAGAAGTTGTGGGTAATGAAACCCGCGTCAAAGTCGTTAAAAATAAAGTGGCTCCTCCCTTTAAAGAAGCATGCTTTGAAATTTATTATGGCGAAGGTATTTCGCGCGACGCTGAAGTGATAGAGCTAGCAAGCAAGTATAATCTGATGGATAAAGCCGGTGCTTGGTATAGCTATAATGGAACACGTATAGGTCAAGGTAAAGATAATGTTCGCGCTTATCTCAAAGAACATCCTGATATGGCAAAAGAGTTGGAAGGTAAAATCCGTGCTCATATTGCGGCAACTGCTGCAAGTCGCTCACCAGCCGCCGCAGTCGCAGAAGAAGCGATTGAAGAGGAAGTTGAATTCTGATAAAGACTTTTTGTAGAACCCAATTATGCAGAAGTCTGTTGATTTAGTAACAATACACGCCACCGCTCTCAACTTGCTTGCTCGACGTGAGCACTCACGTTGGGAGCTGCGTTATAAACTACGAAAGCGATATGATGCTCCGGATATAATAGAGACGGTGCTTGATCAACTCACGGAAGCCGATTGGTTAAGTGAGTCGCGCTTTGTTGACGTTTATATAAGGTCTCGCGCTAATAGAGGATTTGGGCCCGTACATATACACCAATCTTTGTTGCAGCGAGGCATTAAAGACGAGCTGATACAGCACTATTTATATACCTTGCCCGATATTAATTGGCGGGAACAATCCGAACAAGTGCGGATTAAAAAATTTGGTCGAGCGCTTCCAACGCAATACAGTGATCGAATAAAACAGTTAAAATTTTTGCAATATCGAGGTTTTGGCGATTTCGCTTTTGCAAATGAAGAGGAATTAATGGTTGATGACAACTAATAATCAAACACCTATGACCAGTAATCAATTGCGCGATCTTTTTCTCAGCTATTTTAAGCGGAAGAATCACACTATTGTTCCGAGTAGCTCGCTTGTTCCCTACAATGATGCTACCTTGTTGTTTACTAATGCCGGCATGGTTCCATTTAAAGACTTATTTCTCGGCATGGAAAAACGTAATTATGTTCGCGCTGCCAGTTCTCAGCGCTGCGTTCGTGCAGGCGGCAAACATAATGATTTAGATAATGTGGGCTATACAGCGCGCCATCATACTTTTTTTGAAATGCTGGGTAATTTCAGTTTTGGTGATTATTTCAAAGAAGATGCCATTCGTTTTGCGTGGGAGTTTTTAACTAAAGAATTACAAATTCCCGCTGAAAAATTGTGGATTACCGTGTTTGAAGAAGACGATGAAGCTGCAGCGATTTGGCAGAATAAAATAGGTATTTCCTCTGATCGCATTATTCGATGCGGTGAAAAAAGCAATTTTTGGGCGATGGGCGATACCGGGCCTTGTGGTCCGTGCACTGAAATTTTTTATGATCACGGTCCTGCGGTTGAGGGCGGTTTGCCAGGCACACCTGAAGAAGATGGTGACCGTTATGTTGAGATCTGGAATCTCGTTTTCATGCAGTTCGATCGTACCCCTGAGGGCGAATTAAATCCGCTGCCTAAACCGTCTGTTGATACCGGAATGGGACTGGAACGTCTGACGACGGTGATGCAGGGCAAACACAATAATTATGAAACCGATGTTTTTCATGAGATTTTAGCGGCGATTGATAATATTGCCCAATATTCAAGTACAACAAAGCCATACTCGCAGCGATTGGATGTTGGGCTAGGCGGAGGCAAGCAAGTCGAAGGAGTGGATACCCAATACATGACTGATGACGAGCGAGCCTCCAACAACGCCCAACGTCCAAGCGCAAAGAGTATCCAGTCTATGCGTGTCATTGCCGATCATATCCGCTCCTGTTCTTTTTTAATTCTGGACGGTGTTTTACCGTCGAATGAAGGCCGTGGTTATGTCTTGCGTCGTATTATTCGACGCGCAATACGTCATGGGCATAAGCTCAGTATACAAGATGTCTTTTTTTATAAATTGGTGAAGCCACTCGCTGAAAAAATGGGTGACGCTTATCCCGACTTGAAAAAGAACCAAGCCAACATTGAACACGTTTTGCAACAAGAAGAAAAACAGTTTTTAAAAACCCTCGAACTGGGTTTGCGTATTTTGGAAAATGATATTGCCGATTTAAATGGGAATATTATTCCTGGGGTAACGATTTTTCGCTTGTATGATACTTACGGTTTTCCCCCTGATTTAACCAATGATATTGCTCGCGAGCGAGGTTTATTGCTCGATATGGATGGATTTGAGCATGAAATGACAAAACAACGTGTCTTGTCACAACAGTCAAGTAAGTTTGCAGCTCAGCATCAGCATCAATTAACCGTAGAAACGAAGACACAGTTTACAGGGTACGATGAGACAGCGGGTGAGTCTGTTGCAACAGAATTGTTTCATAAAGGGGTTGCCGTTGAGCGCTTAACTGAGCATGATGAAAGCGAGAGCTTGTTCAAAGACGATATTATGGTCTTAGCTCATTCGCCTTTTTATGCTGAAAGCGGCGGACAAGTGGGTGATAGAGGCATATTGCTCAGTGAAACAGGTTCTTTTATGGTCCTCGATACTCAAAAACGTCAAGATACGATTTTGCATATGGGCCATGTTATTGACGGATATATCGAAAAAAACCAGCTTATTAAAGCCAAAATTGATCATCCGGCTCGAGCACAAACAGCACTAAATCACTCCGCGACTCATTTATTGCACACTGCGCTTAAAAAAACACTCGGTGCATACGTACAACAAAAAGGCTCTTTGGTTGCGCCTGATCGGCTACGTTTTGATTTTTCACATTCAGCACCCATGACCTTTGAACAATTACAGGCCGTTGAATTACTGGTTAATCGTTATATTCATGCCAATGTGCCTATTGAAACGCATTTGCTCAGCCAAGAAGAGGCTATTGCCCGAGGCGCAGAAGCCTTGTTTGGTGAAAAATATGGTGATGAAGTGCGCGTATTACAAATGGGCGAGTTTTCCCTTGAACTTTGTGGCGGCACACATGCCAAACGAACCGGCGATATTGGTTTATTTCGGATCATTAGCGAAATAGGCATTGCAGCGGGGATACGACGCATTGAAGCGGTAACGGGCGAAGGAGCCTTAACGTTTAATGCACAGCAACAACTTGAACTTGATCAATGTGCAAACAAATTAAAAACAAATTGGAAACAGGTTC
>JAIELR010000189.1 GCA_019752835.1 Gammaproteobacteria bacterium
ACCTTGTTCATTCTGATGGCTGAACACTTGCCGAGTGTCATAACAATTCTGAATGATCACACCACGATAAATCCAGCGATCAACTACCAGCGCATGAATGTCTGTGCCATATTTCACAGAGCACAAGTGCACACGCGGCGGCCGATGCGGAATCTTGAAAAACTTGAGAATGCCACCGATAAACGGAATCGTCAGCCGATCAGTGCGCTTGCAAATGCCAACATGCTCAAGCAGCGCCGTACGAATCTGTTTATCGATAAGCTGAATATCCTGCACGATCAAGATCACATCCCAACCAAGTTTGCGCGAATGCAAGAGCCACGAAATCACCGATTGCCTGCCCTTATCCGCTCAATCGCGTGAATTAAAAAACACACCGCATTCGTCCAACACCAGAAGGCCATTTTTCGACTCATCCAGCGAATCATTGCCCTTGCCAATCGCTTGCAAGTCTTGCACCGTGGGAATGTCAGGAAGGCGCACATAATGCGCCTTACTTCGCTGGCCGAAATATTTATCAAGGTACAAATTGAGATTAGTTGCAACCGGACGCCCCTTTGCAAGATAGTCCATGATGCGACCCACCGACACCAGCGACTTGCCGGAACCAAGCTTGCCAGTGATCGCATAAACAGCCATCACTTCACCCCTACAGATGCAAGTCCGAGTTTCATAGAGGCTATAAACAAGCCCACGCGCAAGGTAGTAATTGCTGTCAACACCACCGAAGTATTGTCAGGCAAAAAAATTAACGCATAATCGAACGGTGCCGGAAGCGCGAGAGATATTGCCAAGATCGCGGCAGCGTAGAGCGCATAAATTGCCGCAATCGTGGCGATCACAGCAGAAACGAAAGCGGCGCTGGTAAATATCTCACCCGTTTCCTTCGAGACAAACACGCCAAGCGCGTTGTCATAAATTTTGCGGAATAGCTGAATTAAAAGTTTCACGACCTAGCCTCGAACCCGCATCGCGCGGAAATTCATAATCATCTGAAACATCATCGCGGCAGCGATTAAATTCAGCACCCACGCAAAAATGCTCTTAATTGTTGGCACATACGGGCATATATCAAACGAAACCGCGCGGCCTTGAAATGTCCAGCCGATAGGTTGACAAGCAGGCACAATAATCGTGGGAAATAAAAAACCAGGCACGGACGGAAGCCCAACACCAGCCATCCTGTCAGTTATATTTTGCGCGTCGACATGATTATCATAATGCCGCTTAATCTGCGTCGATGCAGTATCAGAAGATGGCGCAAGCGCGCTCGTCTCACCTTGCGCAGCAAGCTCATTCTTAATATCGGTCTGCGTAGCTTCCCGGTTGTAATCAGTAGGAAATTGAATCGTTGGAGAAGTCGTAGAAGCAAGCGGTTGCGTTAAAGAAGTCTGGTCGGGAATGCCACCCGGATAATTCGCACTTCCCGAATTCGTGACCTTACCATCAGCAGCCGTAATTACCGATTGTTTAAACGTCGTCTTCGAACCGTCAGAATTGATTGCTTCCTGTTCAGTCGTAACCTTAATGCCACCACCTGTTAAAGGCTCAATCGTGACACGCGTATTCTGTCCACCGACAACCCCTGTGCCTTGTATCGAGTTAGGTATAGCCGGGGGAAGAGCGGCCGTATCCGGGTCACGAGGGTCAGCCGCAAAACCCGTACCGTCGGCCTTTGCTTTAACAGTAGGTTGATTATCAGATGGATAAGGTACTTGTGAAGCATCTGACAAATTACAAATCGAACCAGACAAAACATATCCAGCAAGACATGTATAAACAACCTGCGCCACAAATGGATAATAAAGACCAGGCTGAACAACGCCGTCAATAGTCAAACTACAACCGCCCGAAGAACCAAGATAAATTGCAGCGGGAGTGCTAAAAGACGCACAATACGCGGATACATCCTTGTAACCGCCGGGAATAGCAGCAGTAGAAACGGGAGGCCGAGTCGCCGGAGGGTTCCAAATTTTTGTTGTTGGGTCATATACCCAATCAGACCAAGCCATATTAGCCGCAGGCCGTTGCGTCATGGAAGCCGGAAGAACATTCATAGTTACTTCAGCACCCGTAGAATCAACTCCTTTCACTGCAAACTTAGCCAGCTCATAACCAATTGTTAAGCCCGTAATCCACGGATTAGCACGACCAGCCAAAGCCGCCACATCGAGAGCAGCACCAAACGCGCCCTGCGCCGTCATAGGATAAAACGTGCCGCCCACGCGCACAGTTTGAAGCGCACCAGCAGTCGCCAATGTAGGTTGTATCAAACACCAGCCAAAAAATATTGGCAATAATAAACGAGATATGATTTTATACATGAGGGCAGGCGGCCAGCCATGCACGCCCGCAAGGGGCGGGCATGTCTGGCCTTCCTTGCTTAACGTGCAGCGCGATGAATAAACATCTTGACCAAGCCAAAAATTGCCAGCGCGACAGCAATGCTAATGGCAACCGGATACACCAAAGCCATCAATGCACTGAAATCAGTTTGCAACTGTGTAAGGCCAGTAGCAATATTTCCGTCAAGCGCAGCATTTGCAGAACCAGCAGCAGCCAGCAAACCAACGGGAGCACCAAATTTCAAAGCAACAGTACGATATTTCATAATATTTCCTTTCCAAAATATACCGGGAACTTACCCACGGCAGGATTAAATGCCAGTAACCGACTGGCAGCGGATTCAGGGCAGAACCCTCAATTCTTCAATGGTTGAATGACCGAAAAATCTCAATCACTCGACCGAGCGCAACGCCAGCAATAAAGCCAACGCCAAAACAAGACACCAAAAATCCGGACAAGTCGGCGAACGTCATTCACTCCCCCTATGATGAGTCGCACCGAGCATAAGCTTGAGGCCGACCGCAAAACCAATAAACAGGGCGGCAGCACCGCCGACATAAATAATCACATCGTGCGTAATTTGGAGTGCCTGCACGACATCGGTCATGTCGCATGACCATGTACCGACACAGGCATCGGAGCCGGAACCGATCAAAGTCGGATTAGGTTGGCTTGGCATCATGACAATCGCCGAAAAAACAACGGATATTCACAGCGAGCATTAAGCGGCGAATACCAGCGATACTGAAATAAATGCAACCGAACTTTGCGAACATCGAGCGCAAGCATCATGCTGCAACCCTCCAATACCAGTCAGGAGCCTGCAACGGCTCAAGCTGGACAGTACGAACCTGCACATTGAGACGCACCGGACGTTCATCGGCAATGTCAACGCCATAATCAAGCAACGCTTTGCGATAACGATAAAACGAGGCACGCGACATGATGCGCTTCACATCTTCGCCGGCAAGAAACGCCGAGGCGACCACGCGCAGACGCTGGGGCAGGGCATCAATGAATTCAGCATTGCCAGATACGGCGTTCACATTGAGCATTTTGGAATACTCGTCAAAAAGCAAATGTACTGTTCCCATTTTCCACGCCTCGCAAAATACCGCAAAATCCGCCCAACCAAGATCAGCAATCTCGCGGCGCTTTAATTCCAGTTCTACCCGTACAACGCCATGAGCTTTAGCAAAAGAATACGCTTCACCTTCCGCACAGCCTTTTGCTTCCATTTCCAGATGCTTGATATACACCTTAAGCATGTAGCGCGTGTTTGACCACCAAACCGAATGTTCACCCGCAACTCCTTTCTTGGCACGAACAATATGTTTGCCGCTTATCGCACGAATCACCGCCGCAGCGGCGGCAGGGCTTCCGGTAGAAAAATTTCGTGTGATG
>JAIELR010000243.1 GCA_019752835.1 Gammaproteobacteria bacterium
TGAAAACAAACTTTTTGCTTATCTTTCAACTTGCTATTGATATTCTTATTACTATCTCATTAATCAAATTTTATTCAATACATTTAGCTTTCATTTTTGACCATTCTGAATGATGCGACATTTAATAATTTTTTGTTGATATTTTTCATGGCGTTTTGAGTAGCAGTCAGACAAAAATATTAGACTCATTTTGCGCGTCTGTGAGCATTGTATCCCTTTCACTAACAATTCAGGGAGATAAGAAAATGGTTTGTTAAAATAAGCTTTGAGCAATGTCGGCAACGTTTCAACTAATAATAAATCAGGCAAAAAATTGGCGGCTATGCGCACAATATCGGAACGAACCCTATTATCTACAATTTGATTGAAGTTTTTAATCGGTATATCCCAAATTATTCTTAGCGACTCAATCGAATGGCATTGTCGGCAAAACTGTATCCATTCACGTAAAATACCACTTGCGATTTTATTCCGAACATCAGTCTCATTGCCTTTTAATAAGGATTCTAATGCCGTGAGCACGGTCGAAGTGATTATTACTGAATTCTGGTTAGCAATAGACTGGCCCTCTGTTAAATAAATACGATGGTTGCTATCGCGCAATAACAACAATAAATTTGAAAAAATAAGTGGAGATGCAATTTTTGGATATAGCTTATTAATGGCTTCATAGGCTGCCGTATTAACCATTTCGTCATTTATTTCCATAAGGTTAGATAAACGGGAAAGTCCGCCGAACATAGCCATGAAACAGGGGGCGAAAAATAGAAGATCGGAAAAACGACCCTCCAACAAAAAAGAAAAAAACTCCCAGAATAGTCCTATGAGCGTTATGAATCCGAAACATATGACAGGAAATCTTAATCTATTAATTGCCAAGCTTAATGAATGACGGATAAACCCAGCTTTAGTATGCAATAGCCTTGATAAACGTACCAATGCCATTGGTGTATCTGCTGTTGAACCAAGCGCACTAATAGCTTGACAGGCTGCCTCTTTTATCTCTTTACTATGAGGTTGAGTAAATAATGCAATATATCCCCCTATTGTTGAACTAATAAAAAAGGTTGTATTAGAGGTTACCAATGAATAATTTAAACCATGCCATAAAGACGACAAGAAAATGAAATAACGATATTTTGGCAAATAACTGCTCCAATACTGAATCTGGAGTAAGGACAGTAATTCTTCTTCTATTTCAGGATCAGCTGCTACTGAGCCTAACCGAATAATAGCCCGACAGGCAGAAAGACGAACTGATTCCTCCTCATCTCGCAATAGCTTTTTGAGTAAAGTTATCAACAAATGGGTGTTCTTCACGCCTGTTCCAAACGCACCAATCACTTGACAAACTAAAACACGATTAGAAAAATGAGTACGTCTATTCAATAAGTTAAATAAACAGTCTAAAATCTCTTTTTTGGCAGCTACGGAGCCGAGCGCACTGAGTGCAAAACAGGCGGCACGAAATTTTCTTTCTTCTTTACTCTGCAATAAAATCAATAACCTTGCTAAAAAGTCTGGCGTGGCAGCTGCAAACCCGAGTGAAGTGAGGGCAAAACAAGCAGAATGACGCTTTGCTTCATCTGCACCCTGTAATAACGTTAACAACGTTGCTAAAAAACCCGGAGTAGCAGCACTTGGCCCCAGCCTACCAAGCGTTTCACATGTGAGTCCATAAAAATTCGTATTATTTTCTTCTAGGAACTTCCTCAATATCATCAATAAATCTGGCGTCGCTACGACATAGCCGAGTTCTTGGATAATCTTAAAAACAGGTCTCCACTTTCCAGGAGGCGCTTGATAGAATACGTTGATCAAGTAGGAAGCAAGATATTTTCCCCAAGCTGGAGAATTTTGCAACTCATTACAAACCACATTTTGGTGTTCACTTAATGCAAAATAAAAAGTTCCACCTATCAAGTTTTGTGTGAATAATACTACCCACTCCTGCCAAGCTGGTGGAATTTTATCGGGCAGTAATTCTTCCAAACACCGAATTCTCAACAAGGTATAATGACAACTGAAGGGTAAGGGTGGGGAATCCAATACATGGATAAAATCAGCGAGCTCCAATGGATTATCTTGCTCGGCCAATAATCCCACGACAAACGGCCAGCAGCGGGCAAACGACTGGGCATATTTGTATTGTTCAATGTCTGCAATAAGTTCCTCTCGCTTCTTCGGATCTAGCCACTTTTGGGCGATGTAATACGCTGCGAAATACTCTTGTAATGTTAAATGCAAAAATTCGCCCTGTCCTTGAAAATCGTTTGCCGAAACAGACCAGGTTAACCCTCTGATAAAACCGGCATGAAATACGTCTTGAAAACAGGCATTTTCGTCCTCTCCATAAATCGCTTTTAAAATGGATCGAAAAACGGCTTTCATCGTGTTTGCTTGAAATTTTGATTGTTTTTTCTTTAATCCTATAAACGCGAGTTGGCCTAATCCTTGCATTAACACTATTGCCTTCGGTGAAGTCAAAAAACTTATTTTATCCGTCAGCGCTTTCTCTGAAATAAATTCATGAGATAATCCCCCTTTTTCTTTTGCTCGTTTGAAAAAATGAAATAACAAGAAGATATACAACTGAGTCGTGTTTTTCGCTCGTAAATCGAGAATTGGGACGCTAGACATGATGACACATAAGGTTTCCAGATTGATGGGAACGTACGCGAGACTCTTGATTTTTAAATCGGCGTTCACTAAGGCCTTTAATTGAGTATACTCTGGCAAATTTATTTGCTGCTGAAAATGTTTATCGATATATTCGAAAATATTAGCTTGTGAAAACCCGCGTAATTCCACGTGACGAAAAGCATGAGCTGGTTCAGCGGGGCAGTGGTAATAGGGTCTTGAAGTAACAACCAACCAAGGTTGTTTTAAGAAAAAATCATGGAAAAGTTGCTGCACAGGGTCAGAACGAGGCAAACTCGCGATTTCATCGTAGCCATCTACTAAGTAAAGAATATTATTTTTATCTCTTTGTAGAACAGTTTTAATATTTTGCCAGTCGTCATCAAAAAAATAACATTCTTCCTCAGGAATCCACCCTTGCGCTTTTAAGTAACTGGCAAAGCTGCTCAGCGGTAAAAAATTCGCATTTTTACCTGCCTCTTCATAGCGCCACCACGAAGCTGGCTGCGAAGAGACGGGTAACATATCCCGCAATTTTACCCAAATAACTGCCTTTATTCCCTCAGGTAGCCAAACAGGGGGAATGTCCTCATAACTTTGACACCACTCATAAGCCATCCGTTGCAACAACGTGCTCTTACCACTCCCTGCAGTGCCTGCCATCCAGATTTTTTGAGCAGTGAAGTTCCCTGCTTCGGGTAAAGGTTGAAAAAGTTGAGCATAATCTAAATTTCTTTTATCGGTTGTAATTTTCTCCGCCGGACTCACATCATACTCATGCTCATCAAGCGGAGATTTTTGTGCTTCATTATCAGAGTTTTCTTTTGAAGAGACTAACAGCAAGCTTAATTGAATAAACGAACCCGTAATCAGCCATGATTCCCCCGCAATAGAGCGATTTAACCACTTTGCTTGGTCTGCATAAATTGTTTTGAGTGAGGCAATTAACGCTTCCCACATGATAAGTGCGCTCTGATTCAACAGTGATTTCTAATTTGTATCAGATTTCACCTTTTTATACAACACTACTGATAGTGTCGCGTTTTTTTGCAAAACCTTTTGGGACTCCGAGTCCACCAAAAGGAGCAAAAAACTCGCGACAAGT
>JAIELR010000040.1 GCA_019752835.1 Gammaproteobacteria bacterium
AACCAATACGATAAGTAGCAAATTTTGCCTGTGCGTTAAGCTCGTCAATAATAGCCAGTGCATCGGGTACCGGTAACTCATCCGGACATAGCGGTGTAAACGTATACTGGGCATCGACATCTAAGCTAGCGATAGATAATTTATTCATATAATAATGCCCAATGTTCAAACGCGAAGAGTGCAAAAATAAATACTCAAAGCGGTTGGATGTTGGGCTTTCAACAGCGCCCAACGTTCAAACGTGAAGAGTGCAAAATAAATACTCAAAGCGGTTGGATGTTGGGCTAGGCGAAAGCAAACGCGTCGAGGGAGTGTACATTCATGTACATGACCGATGACGCCTGAGCTTTCAACAACGCCCAACGTTCAAACGCGAAGAGTATTTGGCGGAGAGGAAGGGATTCGAACCCTTGTGGGGCGCAAGCCCCCGACCGATTTCGAGTCGGTGCCGTTATGACCGCTTCGGTACCTCTCCTTTTAAAGAGGTGCTAGGATAGAACATTTATGTTAGAATCGCAAGCCTATCACACAGCCTGATTCTTGTTTTGTATAATACGTTGGAATGCCTAATGACCCTAGATAAAGAAATTTTCCGTGCCTATGATATACGCGGCATTGTCGACAGCCAATTAAACGACCAGACCATTTACCAACTCGGCCAGGCCCTCGGAACTGAAGCCCTGATTCAAGGCAGTGACAGTTTAATCACTGCCCGCGATGGCCGCTTATCAAGCCCCGCATTAATGCCCGTCTTACAAGTAGGTATTTTATCAACCGGCTGTAATGTAATTGATATTGGCATGGTTCCCACCCCTATCCTGTATTTTGGAACACATTACTTGCCCTGCAATTCAGGTGTTATGCTCACAGGCAGCCACAATCCTGCAAACTACAATGGCATAAAACCCATTATTGATGGAAAAAATCTGGATGCTGACGCTATTTTAGCGCTCTATGACCGAATTCAAGAGGGTGACTTTTATTGCGGCAACGGCCGATTACAAACGGTCGATATCAGCGAAGCGTATCTGGAAAAAATTACGGCCCATATCGTTCTGAAACGCCCGATAAAAGTCGTTATCGACTGTGCAAATGGCGCAACAGGCCACATCGCGCCGCAGCTCTTTGAACGACTCGGTTGCGAGCTTATTTCGCTTTATACTGATATTGATGGCCATTTTCCTCACCATCACCCTGATCCCAGCGTCCCAGCGAATATGCACGATTTAATTGCAGCAGTAAAAACACATCAAGCCGATATTGGTTTTGCCTTTGATGGCGATGGTGATCGGCTCGGCATGGTGACTAACGAGGGTGAAATCATTTGGCCAGATAGGCAATTGGCCCTATTTGCCAAAGACATATTACCGCGTCACCCCGGCAGCACGATTGTGTATGATGTAAAATGTTCAAACTTAGTTAAAAACACCATTTTAGAACAAGGGGGACGGCCCCTCATGTATAAAACCGGCCATACCCTTATAAAAAATAAAATGATGGAAACCGACTCCCCGTTGAGTGGTGAAATGAGTGGCCATATTTATTTTAAAGAACGCTGGTTTGGCTTTGATGATGGCCTCTACACTGGCGCGCGATTTTTAGAAATATTGACGCATCAATCAAAAAGCAGTGCCGATTTATTTCGAGAAATTTCAGCTGGGGTAAATACTCCAGAGCTCAAACTATCGATGCCTGAAAATCGTAAATTTTCCTTCATAGACGCGTTATTTAAAGAAGCGCGCTTTGAGGACGCTGAAATGACAACGATAGACGGTTTGCGGATTGATCTGAAAGAAAGCTGGGGTTTAGTCCGCGCGTCTAATACCACCCCTCATTTGATTTTTCGATTTGAAGGTGATGATGAAGCTGCATTGATAGATATTCAGCACCGTTTCCGCGCATGGATGCTACAGGTGGATAATACGCTTGAATTGCCGTTTTGAGGAAACCAGAGTATTATAAAGGACTATTAAAAATCAACGCCCAACGTTCAAGCGCAAAGAGTATACAATGAAACTTCTTTTTGATTTCTTACCCATCATCTTCTTTTTCATCGCCTACCAATTTGCAGGCATTTATGTCGCAACTGGCGTGGTAATCGTCACAGCCATATTGCAATTAGGTTATGTGCGATGGCGACACAAACGCATTGACGGCCTATTACTCGCAAGCAACTCACTCGTTATTTTGCTTGGTACTATTACCTTGTTATTTCATAATGACATGTTCATTAAATGGAAACCCACCGTCATTTATTGGCTTTTTGCCGTGGCTTTTTTAGGCAGTGAGTACCTCATGCAAGGTCGGTCACTGGTTCAACGGACCTTGGATAGCAATATTCAGTTACCGCAAACCGTATGGCATCGCTTGAATATTGCGTGGGTTTTATTTTTTACTATCATGGGTGCCGTCAATCTTTTTGTTGTTTACCATTACTCAACCACCACCTGGGTTGATTTTAAATTATTTGGCACACTTGCCCTTACCTTGCTCTTTGTGGTTTTACAAGGCATTTACCTTTTTAAACATATCAACAAAGCCGCCGATAAATCGAATTTATTACCATGACACAGCGTGGCGTTAATGAAACAGTCGCCGAAATAGAATCCACCTTGCGAGATGTGTTCCACCCGACAGTGCTCCTTGTCTCTGACGATAGCGAAGAACATATAGGTCATGCCGGGGCAGACAAAGGGCATTTTACCGTTGAGATTGCCAGTGAGCATTTTGCAGGACTTTCGCGCCTACAATCGCATCGTTTGATCTATGCGGCCTTAGATGAGTTAATGCAAACAAAGATCCATGCGTTGCGTATTGTTATATCGTAGCCTGGATGTATCGTAGCCTGGATGTATCGTAGCCTGGATGCAGCGCAGCGGAATCCGGGGAAAGGAATCCTGTTAAATGTCATTTCCCGGATTCCGCTGCGCTGCATCCAGGCTACGATACATCCAGGCTACGTCCAGGCTCGCAATGACGACCACAGGAAAAAAAACCATGCCAACCGCTTTCGATAAAGGAACAACCAGTCATAAACCCTGGCTTATTTTTTTATTACTAGGACTCATGGGGCTCATTAGCCAATTTTCATCCGATAATTTTTTACCCTCCCTACCCTATATCGCCATTGGATTACATACCTCCAATGCCCTAGCAAAACTCTCTATCGGCCTTTATTTGTTAGGTTTATGCGTATCCACCCTCATTTATGGCCCCTTGTCTGACTACTACGGGCGAAGGCCTATTGTACTGATTGGCTATGCGATTTTTATTGTCGGGTGTGTAATGGTTGCCACCACACACTCCGTTACCCAATTATTAATAGGCCGTGTTGTGCAAGCCTGCGGCATAGGTGCTGGAACCGCCCTATTTAGAACGATCATGCGAGACGTATTTACGGGAAAACAACTCGCTAAGGCAGGATCTTATCTAGGAATGATATTTGCCATTGTACCGCCGTTGGCGCCGATTACGGGCGGCTACATTCAAGAATACATAGGTTGGCGTGCAAATTTTATTTTGCTGCTCATTTTAGCCCTAATCATTACCCCGATTATTGCCCTGATGTTGCCTGAAACCTTGCAAGCCGCAAATCGCCGTGCACGATCGATTAAAGAGGTTTTTAAAGCTTATCTTGAGTTACTGACCCATCGCGAATTTTTAGGCTACACCGCCT
>JAIELR010000131.1 GCA_019752835.1 Gammaproteobacteria bacterium
CCACACGTGTAAAGGCATTTGAGCAGATTTACCCATAGCGCCCACAAAGAGTAACAAACAAATAACCGTGATAACGGACCAATGCACGCCAGGCAGAATTGTTATCATTGTATTGGCCGCCGCAACGCTTGGTGCTAACGCAAAAATTTGGCTGTAATCTACGGTGCTAAAGTAAGCGAGAATAGCCCCTATGCCTAAGATAAAACCTAAATCACCGACGCGATTAATTAAAAACGCCTTTAAGCTGCCTTCATTTGCGGAGTCTTTTTTATACCAAAAGCCAATTAAAAGATATGAAACTAAGCCAACACCTTCCCAACCAAAATATAATTGAAGAAAATTATTCGCGGATACCAGCGTTAACATTGCAAACGTAAAAAGAGAAATATAGCTGAAAAACCGTTGATAACCTGAATCCCCCTTCATATAGCCAATACTGTAGATATGAACTAAAAAAGAAATAAAGGTCACAATTAACATCATCAACGCAGATAAGCGATCAATCAAAAACCCGACATCAAAGGAAAATGCCCCACTTCGTGCCCAAGTATAAATAGGGCCATTAAAACTCATATCATCTAGCAAAACCAACTCACAGAGATAAACTGAAAGGAAAAAAGCAGCGCCTACAAAAATGCAGGTGATCCAGTGCGCACCTCGTCTTCCAACTTGCTTGCCGAACAAACCTGCAGCTAAACTGCCGAACAATGGTAGTAAAATGATTGCCACTGCAAGATAGCGCAATAAAATTGGATTGTTTGTTATACCCACTGCTTAACCCTTTAATGAATTCATTGCTTGTACACTGACTGTCTGGCGTTTACGGAAAAATGCCATTAAGATAGCCAGCCCTATTGCCGCTTCAGCTGCCGCAACCGTCAAAATAAAGAAAACGAAAATCTGTCCATCCAAGTTGCCTAAGTAGTGTGAAAAAGCAATAAAATTGGTATTCACCGCCAACAGCATCAACTCGACACACATTAATAACAAAATCAGATTTTTACGATTTATCACCATACCTGCAATCGCAATCGTAAACAGCATGGCACTTAGTATTAAATACGCTGATAATGACATAGTATTCCTAATATTAAAAAATTACTCTCTCTTCTCACTCGGCATATTCACAAGATGCACTCGCTCACTTGCCTGCGCATCAACCTGGCGTCGAATATTTTGGGTTTTGCGACCTGATTTTCCACGCTTATGCTGACTTAAAACAATCGCTGAAACGATCGCCACCAAAAGCAACATCGCCGATAACTCAAAAGGATAAACATAATGCGTATACAATAAATCACCTAATGCCTGAGTATTACTATAATTTGCGGGCGCTTGGATATCAGGCAAAGCAGCCGAATTTACCCCCCAAATAGCCATAACCATAAGGGTCAATACGATCGCGACAGCAAATATAGCTAGGCGATAATGTTTAGTCAGTCCTTTTTTCAAGGTTTCTACATCGATATTCATCATCATGACAACAAATAAGAACAAAGTCATCACGGCACCGACATATACAAAGATTAAGACGAGAGATAAGAACTCGGCATCGAGCAACATCCATAATATGGCACTATTAAAAAACCCATACACCAAATATAAGGCGCTGGTGACTGGATTGCGAGATACAATCACCATCGTCGCTGAAAAAATCAACGAAGCTGCAAAAAAATAAAATATAAACTGTTGTAGTAACATAGCGTCTCTCATTATCGAAATGGGGCATCCTTCGCACGGTCATTAGCAATCTGAGGCTCATATTTATCGCCTATGGCCAGCAACATCGGCTTGGTCATAATGTTTTCACCTCTGTTTTCAAAGTGATAGTGCGACAAACTTGTCTCAACGATCGAATCAACAGGACAGGATTCCTCACAAAATCCGCAAAAAATACACTTGAATAAATCAATTTCATAACGTGTTGTTCGCCGCGAACCATCTTCACGTGGCTCAGCTTCAATCGTAATAGCGAGCGCAGGACAAACAGCCTCGCATAGCTTGCAAGCAATGCAACGCTCCTCACCATTGGGATAACGTCGTAGAGCATGCAGTCCACGAAATCGCGGGGACAGGGGTGTCTTTTCCTCAGGAAATTGTATCGTAACGGCCGGCTTAAACATCTGCTTGCCAGTCAGTTTTAAACCAATCAGGATTTCCCAGAGTAAAAACTTTTTTAATAATTGTCTTAACTTACTCATGCTCATCACCTATGCAAACCATGGGGGCATTCTAAACTCAATCGCCAATCCAATCAATACAATCCAGATGAGGGTAATAGGAATTAGAATTTTCCACCCCAATTGCATGATTTGATCATAACGATAACGAGGTAAAGTACCGCGTATCCAAATAAACAAAACCAAAAAAGCGACCACTTTTAATATAAACCACGCTACTCCAGGGACCCAAGCAAACAAGGTCGATAAAAGCGGTATCCCTTCAAAGGGCGATAACCAACCGCCCAAAAAGAAAAGCGTCGCCAATGCAGAGATCAGAATCATATTGGCATATTCTGCCAAAAAGAACATCGCAAAACCCATGCTAGAATACTCAACATGAAAGCCCGCAACGATTTCTGATTCCCCTTCGGCCATATCAAACGGCAAGCGATTAGCCTCCGCAAGACCTGAAATCCAATAAACTAGAAAAACAGGAAATAACGGTAGCCACAACCAATGCCAAATCCCGCCTTGTTGATGCAAAACGATAGTTTGTAGATTGGTGCTCCCTGCTGCCATCAATACGGCAATCAGCGCAAAACCCATCGCAATTTCATAGGAAACCACTTGAGCTGCCGAACGTAACGCGCCTAAAAAAGCATATTTGGAATTCGATGCCCAACCAGCAATTAAAATACCGTAAACGCCAAGGGACGTCATCGCTAACACAAACAATAGGCCTGCATTAATATTCGCGATAACCCACCCTTTATTAAAGGGAATAACCACCCAAACGATTAGTGCTGGCGCCATGGACAGAACTGGAGCCAATAGAAATAAAATCAAATTCGCACGTTGAGGATAAATAGGCTCTTTTACAAATAATTTAACCGCATCGGCAATAGGTTGGGCTAAACCCCAAATACCCACGCGATTGGGGCCTATTCGCCCTTGTATAAAACCAATTAGTCTGCGTTCCGCGAGCGTTAAATACGCAACCGCAACCAACAAAGGCAGTACAACGGCCAGTATTTTAACCACAATCCAAACAAGTGTCAGCACATTATCCCACATGGTTAATTATCACTCCGTTCAAGAGTCAATGCCCCAAATGGCGCCGCTAAATCAGCCATCAATCCAAAGCCTGCGGGAATATAAACCGTATTGTCAGGCATATCATCACATAACTCAACCATTAACAAAGCTTCACCACCCTCTTGCTTAATCAATACGCAGCTATCTGCCGACAACTGCAAACGATTAGCTAAAGCCACGGATAAGCGCGCAGCAGGTGCATCATTAATCACGGTTTCCTGCAAAGCTGGTGCTCTGCGGACGATGTTATCCGCTCGATAAATAGGCCACTCTGTTAACCGCTCGATATCTGGTAGCGCTTGTGGCAAATGAAGTGGACACTGCAAGCTAGAATGATGCATATTCTGATCAGCGGCCAGCTGATGTTTGAGGGCATCACAAATTTGATCGG
>JAIELR010000094.1 GCA_019752835.1 Gammaproteobacteria bacterium
CGTCATTTAATCCTACCATCACCTTCGTCCTTATTTGTTTGGTAAAGACTTATTATATAATTAACAATCCTTTGTCAAGCAAAACTTAAGGCTATATGATAGCTTTAATACGGGCTACATCGTTTAAAAAACACCCGGGAATTCCTCCCTGGCTATAGGAAAAATTGTCCGGCACAAAGATTCGAGAGAGGAGCGCTAATCCATCTCTAATTTAACCGTTTGCCGATGATCAAATTTTTCCAAGCCTAACTGAATTAAACGGTCTAGCAAATCAGAATATTCAATACCACTGGCTTCCCACATTTTAGGATATTGGCTGATATGGGTGAAACCAGGAATGGTGTTGATTTCATTCAATAAAATCGTACCATCTTTCTTCAAGAAGAAATCAATACGTGCCATTCCATCACAATCAAAGAGTTGGAAAACCTTAATTGCCAGTGCTTGAACTTGTTTTACTGTTGCGGCAGGTAAATTGGCAGTAGGAACAACGTCGGCGCCTGCGGGGTCCAGGTATTTTGCCTCATAAGTGTAAAACTCTGCATGAGAAATGATTTCACCGGGCAAGGAGGCAATTGGGTCATCATTACCCAGTACAGCGCATTCAATTTCACGCCCTGAGATAGCTTCTTCAACGATGACTTTCAGGTCAAAATTCATCGCCAAATCAATCGCTGCCTGTAAATCACCTTTTTTCGTGACCTTGCTGATACCGATTGAAGAACCCATATTGGCGGGTTTAACAAAACAAGGTAAACCGACTTCTTTAATGATGGCATCTACTTTCAATGTCGGCAGATCGCGTCGATAAATAGTTACAAAGCGAGATATCGGTATACCTGCATCACGGGCGAGGCGTTTAGCAATATCTTTATCCATACAGATAGCTGAACTTAGGACATCTGAGCCAACAAAGGGAACATTGGCTAAGCGCATCAAGCCTTGTATCGTTCCATCTTCGGCATAAGGTCCGTGAACAACAGGAAAAATAATATCAAGTGCAGTCACTTGTTCTTTGGTCATTAAACCAGTTAATAAGGTATGACGCTGGCCGGGTACAATAGTGACCCAATCATTAAGATGCGTGGTGACCGTCAGCTGTGCTTGTTGCTGGTTAGGCAATGTTGATAAGGGTTCTTGTATATACCACTGGCCTCGCCTATCGATACCTATAAGCGTTATTTCATATTTCTTTTTATCCAACGCATTAATTACATTAAGTGCTGACTGTAATGATACATCATGCTCGGCGGATCTCCCGCCGAATAAAACACCTACGCGAATTTTTGTGATCATTATAGCTATCCTGTGCAATATTAAATTAATTTTTACTCGTTTCTAAGGCCTTGATCCTATCTTCCAATGGTGGGTGGCTGGCAAGTAATGCTAAAAATCCGCGTTTATGCCCCGCAATTTTCATGGCTTCAAAGCTTGGTGCTCGCTTATCTTCGACACCTCCTTGCATCTGTTGAAGCTTTTGCAAGGCCAAAATCATTTTTTGCTTCCCAAGTAAGCGTGCGGAGCCTGCATCGGCACGATATTCACGAAAGCGGGAAAACCACATAACAATCATAGAGGCTAAAATACCAAAAACAATCTGAAACACGATTTCAACGAGGAAAAAGACCATGCTGTTTAGCGCACCCGGCTGGCTGTCTTCGCCGCGGCTCAGGGCCTGTGTAACAAAATAAGCAGCAATCCGCGCAAAGAAAAGTACAAAGGTATTCAAGATGCCTTGAATAAGCGCCAAAGTGACCATATCGCCATTTGCTACATGCGATAACTCATGTCCGAGTACGCCTTCAATTTCATCTCGGTTCATGGCACGCAGCAGGCCCGTTGATACCGCTACGAGCGCGTTGTTTCGATTCCAGCCCGTGGCAAATGCATTGGGTTCAGGACTGTCATAAATGCCTACTTCAGGGGTACGAATACCTACGCGCTGAGCTAATTGCTCAACGATGCTTATGAGCCAAGCGGCATCCCCACTCGCTTGTGCACGGTCGATAATTTTCACGCCCATGGACATTTTGGCGATCATTTTTGACATAAATAGCGAAATAAATGAACCTAAAAAACCAAAAATTGCTGAAGATATAAGCAGGGAAGTATAATTCAAGCCATGTTGAGTTAACATCGGCCCAACATTAAAGATTTTCATTATGATGGAGAAAATTAATAATACCGCGATATTGGTACCAACAAATAATAAAATACGTTTTGCCATGAGTATTATTCTCCTGTATTTTCCGAATCTATTTCTGCCGCCATAGGGGATGGTTTTATAGTATGAAGGGCTTGCACAAGGCCTTTAAAAACCTTTGAGCCGCCTACAACAATATTCCCAGTTTCCAAATAGGTTTCCCCGCCTTGAAGATCACTGACCATTCCGCCAGCTTCTTTGACCAAGAGCGCACCAGCTATGACATCCCATTCAGCTAAGCCCATTTCCCAATGGCCATCAAGGCGTCCAGCGGCCACATAAGCAAGGCTAAGCGCCGCGGAGCCGCAGAGCCTTAGACCAGAGGTATTACCATAAATGCGACTGAATCCAGACATATAGTCGCGAAAATAAGGCTTTTCACTCGTTGGAAATGCTGTTCCGAGCAGTGCCCCTTGATAACTTTGATGTTCGGTAACCCGAATACGCTGATCATTTAAACGCGCACCTGCGCCACGAGTTGCTGTGAATAGTTCATCACGAATAGGATCATAAATCAAGCCATGTTCGATTCGGTCAGCTTGCTTTATCCCGATTGAAATGCAAAAATGTGGGAAACCATGCACAAAGTTTTTAGTTCCATCCAGCGGGTCAATGACCCACGTATAGTCGCTTCCTTCTATATATTCCGATTCTTCTGCCAAAATAGCATGAGACGGGTAGGCTTTACGTATTGCTTCGATGATGATTTGCTCAGACTTTTGGTCAATTTCGGTAACATAATCATACAGCCCTTTTTCGCTGATTTTAATGGTTTTGATATCGCGAAGAGCGGTCAGCATTTGAGTGGATGCTTTACGTACAGCGGCAAAGGCCGTATTGAGAAATGGGTGCATAGTTTTATGTGCTCTAGAGTTTAATATAAGTGTGGATTATATCTTTAAAACATGAAATTACCAATTTATCTTGATTACATGGCTAGTGCTCCACTTGATCCGCGGGTTCTCGTTGAAATGATCGCTTGTTTAAATGCGGACTCTTCCTTGGGTAACCCAGCTTCTGCGCACTATTACGGTAAGCAAGCCACGGATAAAATAGAGATGGCCAGGGAGCAGGTTGCGAGATTGCTGCGGGCCGCACCGCGTGAAATCATTTTTACCGCTGGCGCGACCGAGGCCAATAATATTGCCTTGCGTGGCGCTGCCTACGCGAAGCAAGAAACGGGCAGACACATTATTACTACCCAGATTGAGCATAAAGCGGTCTTGGAGGTTTGTCGCTCTCTTGAAAAAGAAGGGTTCGACGTGACTTACTTACCCGTTGATTGCCAGGGCATGATCGATCTTGAACAGCTTGAAAAGGCGTTTAGGCCCGATACGATATTAGTGTCCATCATGCATGTAAATAATGAAATAGGCATCATTAACGATATC
>JAIELR010000229.1 GCA_019752835.1 Gammaproteobacteria bacterium
GACATAGAAACTACAGATGCACAAAAATCTGAAGATGGGAATTTAATGGCGACTCAGCAGACATTAGATATAGACGACACAGAAACGTCAGATGCACAAAAACCTGAAGATGAGAATTTAGCTGATGCTCAACCGACCTCTGATAGCGCAAATACAGCGTCGAGCCAAACCGCGGAAACAACACAAACAAGCGATCAACCACTGTCTACTGCTGATTATTGGCGTCGGAAATCAATGCAAACTAGCAATGCGTCGTCACCGAGTAGTAACACCGAAGAAATTATACCCACGGCAGTAACAGCTACGGCTCCAAAAAACCTATCTCAAGATGTAAATAAATCTTCGAATTATAACCCTCGTCTCTATCCGGATCACGGTAAAAAGATAAATAACGACATACGCACATTAGGTAACGGATACAATGAGCCTAACTCACCCCACTTCAACTAAACCGTTATTTCAATCCACTCGCTTCCAACAGAGCATCCACGTGAGGCTCTCGGCCACGAAAGGCTTTGAACAAATTCATGGCGGTATCACTGCCGCCTCGACTGAGCAGGGTTTCCAGAAAATGCTGACCAACGTCGGTTGAAATAACCCCTTTTTCTGCAAACAATGCATAAACATCGCTGGATAACACTTCAGCCCATTTATAACTATAATAACCAGCCGCATAACCACCCGCAAAAATATGCGAAAAGCCATGTTGAAATCGATTCGCTTCAATGACGGGTGTTACACTGACTTTAGCCCTGACAGTATTCAAGATATTTTGGATAAAGTCACTTGAAAGATTCATTTGAAAATCAAGATGAAGATGAAAATCAAAAAGCGCGAATTCTAATTGACGCATTAATTGCATCGCCGACTGAAAATTTTTCGACGCACGTAATTGAGTATACAAGCTCGCTGGTAAAGGCTGTCCCGTTTTATAGTGGACAGCTATTTTATCTAAAACGCTTTTTTCCCAACAGAAATTTTCCATAAATTGACTAGGTAATTCAACTGCATCCCACTCAACACCACTGATACCAGAAATTTCTAATATATCTACTTGCGTTAAAAGATGATGTAAACCATGACCAAACTCATGAAATAACGTTAAAACATCATCATGGGTCAATAAAGAGGGGTGGGTTTCATCCGGTGGCGTAAAATTACAGACTAAAAAAGCAATGGGGAGTTGTAAATTGCCAGATAATTGACGATAACGGCTGCAATAATCATCCATCCATGCACCACCACGTTTTTGAGCACGAGCGTAAAGATCAAGATAAAAATAACCCATAGGCTCTTGTAACAAATTTTTAATACAATAGCATTTAACGTCTGGATGCCACAACGATGGTGGCTCAATAGCTTCAATTTGAATGCCATATAGTTGAAAAACCAGATCAAATAATCCCGTTAAAACTTTTTCCTCCGGAAAATACGGCCGTAACTCTTCGTTCGTAAAATCAAATAATTTTTTTTGTAATTTTTCACTATAATAAGCGAGATCCCAAGCCTCAAGCTTTTCAAGGTCATCTTCTTCTTTTGCAAATGCTTCTAACGTTTGAATTTCTTTTTGTGCAAAAGGACGCGCAAGATCAGCAAGTTCATTTAAAAACTTTAACACCTCTTCGGGTTTCTTAAGCATTTTAGTCGCCAAGGATAATTCAGCGTAGTCATGAAATCCAAGCAAGTTTGCCATTTGATGACGAAGGGATAAAATTTCTTGCATGACGGTTGTATTATCAAAGGCCGGAGCATCGAGTTCGGACGCGCGTGATACAAAGGCAGTATACATTTCTCGACGCAACTCACGGTTTTCAGCGCAGGTCATTACCGCTTGATAGCAAGGCATTTCCAGCGTTAATACCCATCCTTCTTTTTTATGTTCTACGGCTTTTTTTGCCGCATAGCTAAGCGTATGTGATGGAAGACCTACTAATAATTCCAATGAATTAATCGGTTTTATCCACGCTTGCGTTGCATCTAATACATTTTCAGCAAAACGGCTTGATAATTCCGACAATTTTTTATCTAAATCACGAAACAATTTCTTTTTTTCTTCATTTAATTCAATACCCGATAAGTGGAAATCACGTAAACTATCGGTGATCATTTTTCGCTTTTCAGGCGTTTCATTCTCAAAATGAGGATCATTAGCAATCTGTTTAAATGCATTGAAAAGATCGATGTTTTGCCCTAATTCACTTTGATAATCGCTCAATAAAGGTAAGCACTTGTTATACAGTTCACGCACCTCTTCTGTATCAATAACATGATGACTATGCGATAACTGCGCCCATAAAATATGCAACTCATTACTCATTTCATCGATAGGATGAATCAAATTCTCGAAAGTGAACTGCTTTTGAGTCAGTAAATTTGTAATTTTTTCTTTGTTACTTTTCAATAAGGTCTTGAGCGTCATTTCATAATGTTGCGTATCAAGCGGCGCGAAAAATGGTTGTTGGTTCATGTTGTCTACCTGGCGTTTAAATGATAAGAGATTGTAGCACATCTTGGGTATATTGTTGGCGCCTTGCCAAATAATAAAGCCTCAGCAAGCTGCTCGACCAACATACCCAATAATGGCATACTGGGCTATCATAAAAACACCTTTGGATACCAAATGACTATAGATGCCGTTTTGTTCGAGACCCTTGAGGGAAAAGGAGGTGCGATAGGCCTCATTACCTTAAACCGTCCAAATGCGTTAAATGCTCTCAATTGGGAAATGTGTAAAGCTATTCAGGAAAATTTACGTCTATGGGAAAAAGAGCCTCATATTAAAGCTGTTGTGATTAGAGGTGCTGGCGATAAAGCATTTTGTGCAGGCGGCGATGTTCGGCATGTGTATGCCTTAGGCCGTGAACAACACTATGACGATATCATGGCCTTTTTTCACGATGAGTATGCGCTTAACTATCAAATTTCCCGATACTCGAAACCTTATATTGCCTTCATGGACGGCATTACCATGGGCGGTGGCGCGGGCTTATCGGTTCATGCCAAATTCCGCATTGGCACAGAACGGCTCGTTATGGCCATGCCAGAAACAGGGATTGGTTTTTTCCCCGATATAGGAGCCACTTATTTTTTGCCCCGTTGCCCCTATGAAATTGGAACTTATCTTGGATTATCCGGCGACAAAATTGACGCGGCTGATGCATTATACGCACAATTGATTGATTATTTTATACCGAGTTTTCATCTAGATGACGTGTTAGATGCGTTATTAAAAATTGATTTTGATTATGAAGCCTTTGATAAAGTAGGGTTATTGCTTGATCATTTTGCGGTGAAAACCGAGTCCTCATCGCTTTACCAACATCGAGAAATTATCCAAGCGTGTTTTTCTCATGACACTATTGAAGCCATCCTGCTAGCACTAAAAACTCAAAAAAACCCTTGGCATGAGCATTTAAGTGACTTATGGGATTACATCTGTGAAGCCAAAGATATTAGGAATTATCAAAAAATTACAGAAACTAGCTCCCAAATATCAACGGTTTTAGAAAATTTGATATGCCTAAATA
>JAIELR010000086.1 GCA_019752835.1 Gammaproteobacteria bacterium
GACAAAATCGATTATTTCGACACCATTCCAGGTTTGATCTAACCTAGCATAACCTATAAAACCACCATAAGCGGCTGAGCTCATCAAGGTACCTCTTTCATTTACTGTGTAAACAGAATGACTGCATAACCGCGGATTGATGATGGTAGTTTTAATATCGCTATCTTCCATCGAGGGTAAAAAAGCGTCTAAGCAAGCAGGGCTCACAACCGTATCATTAATTATAATTGCTTTTGACGGCAAAACATTGCCTGAGGCAAGATTAATCCATAATAGCCCTAATACAATTACCCAAATTTTCTTGCGGTCTTTCATAAAGTTTCCTTCTTTAGTTAATTATCTAAACTCCTTGAATAATGCTATAGCCTTCATGATCAAAGCTATTAAGCATTTCTAATAGAATGCAAAAAAGCCGTCAAGGTTGCGCTTCTTCGATAGGCGTGACGGCTATGTTGATATCATTATGACTCATCACTAATGAAAGATGCAACCTCATTTTTAACATTTCATTTGCAAACTGTATCATTACATGACACTTTTCTGAATAATAAATTTGAAAAACATTCCTTGCTAAATCAATACCTAATACTTTAATATTCATCATTATGGATCCTCCGTTGAAATTCGAATCTGATTAACATCTTCTATTATGGAAAAATTTTAAGTATGAAAATCAACAAACTATTCTTAGCCACCCTTTGTGTATCAACCGCATCTTTTGCAGGCCAACCCGTATGGACTTTTGCTCCAACAACGGTAACCTCAGTCGTCTTTCCAACTAATGTGACATCTTCCATAGTCTATATTGTTTCAAATCAATCTTCTCAATCTCATACCTTGGTCATCAAACCCATTCAAGGAATAACTCAAATTGGTGCGTGCGTGCTGGCACCTAAAGGGCAAACAGGTGATAGTTGTACGTTAAATTTGTCAGTCACAGGCAGTCAGTTACCTGCGAGCGGCATTTCAGGTGGCCCAATCCTCTGTCAAAGCAATAATAATGGATCACCCAATTTAAGTGAATGTTATCAACCATCGCCAGGAGACACATTAAATATAACTGTCGGGCCACCCATCAGCGAGTCCGTAGATTGGCGTGCTCGAGGCGTCGTCACACCGGTTAAAAATCAAGGTGACTGTCTATCCAGTTATGCGTTTAGTACCACTGGTGCAGTAGAGGGATTTTATGCCATTCACTCAGGAAACTTGCGGAGTTTTTCTGAACAGCAAATTGTAGACTGTTCAGAAAACTCAGGTTGTGATGGCGGCACAGTGCTGACTTCTTTGCAATACATTATTAATGCAGGTGGAATCGCTTTAGAGTTTCAGTACCCCTATACGGCACGTCAAGGTATTTGTAGGAACGTTTCGAATGTGAATGTCGACGTTAACAAATTTATCCAAGTCCCACCCAAAAACGAAATTGCATTAGCAGAACAGGTAGAACAACAGCCTGTATCGGCCATGATCAGTATTGGGCCTTGGTTTCAATCTTATTCTGGTGGAGCGATTAATCCTGATTGCAGCACTGATACCGAATATCAAAATGTGCTTATTGTAGGGTATACGTCAACTTATTGGATTATCAAAAATTCATATGGATCAAGTTGGGGAAGCCGCGGTTATCTTTATTTGACCCGCGGAATCAATGCATGTGGCATTGCTAATGAAGCTTTTGCGCCTAGTTAGCTCGTGCTAATAAGTCACTTACTAAAATTGTACAAGGCCAACTGGGCTTGGCTTTGTATTCGTTCATAGCCAATCTTGGCTAAAAAGTATTTTTATACTTTTCGGTTAGGTCAATTATGAGTCAACGTTAGATGGTTTTCATATCGACATGCATGCTCTATTGCCACAAGAGCTAAATTGGAACTTTGAGGAAGCTTATCAATTTATGGTAGAAAATGTAATTCATAAACTTCGGAGTAGCTTTGAAAATGTTTGAAGAAAATTTTGTGATCAAACCTGATTTAAAGGTTAATATAAAACGAATCTTATCAGACGAACTTGAACGAAAAAATAATAAATTTATCCCAATACAAAATTCAGCATTTTGGGACGTCGTGATTTCATTCAAGAAAGAAGAATGTTTTTTGGCCAAATTGTATGCTGGGCTAACATTTCTTACAGGAGACGGTGATTCTTGCTATGACAATTACAAAGGTTCATATAGCTTTTTATTCAATTTAAATGTTAAACAAAATAGCCTTGAAGGTAATTTTATATATCAAATCTATCATTATCGCTCCTATATTGAATTTTCGGTTAATGAACTTGCTTGCAGAAATGATCCAAGAAATCCTAATGTTTATTGTGCACCTAATGATGAATTGTTTTCAAACAAAGATATTACTAATTTTAGTCTTTACTTTTGTGGGTATGTATTGGGTTTTATGAAAGACGCGAAATATACACCGAAGCCTTTCGTAAAATGCTCTGATTCAAATTTATTGCTTTTCGGCTACGCAGAAGATGAATATTTTAATTTGGAATACGAAGATTACGATGAATATTTAGAAATAAAAAAACAGATCTGTGCTAATAAAGAGCCCTAAACGGCCCCTGTTTTGGGGAAAGAGCCAATTATCGTTTAAGAGTTAGGGGGCTTTGTTCAAGGTGATGTGCCCTCGTTTTTGGGAAAGACCCGAAAGACCCTGGTGTTCAGATAGTGTGCAGATCGAAGGCTATGTAACTTATTGAATATAAATTAAATTTTGGAGGTGGTGATAGGAGTTGAAGCTACGACCTGATGATTACAAATAGCCAGTCAATGTTGAAATAATTGAATGATTTCAATTAACTGTGGGACGATCACGCATACAGTTTTTGGTTAAAAAACAAATTTTATCTAACAGTTACCAATTGTTAAATACACCTACTGGTTATATGCAAGTTTCTACTCCAGAAGTTACAGGGCTTGATTTAATTCAATATGTTAAAGGTGCGGGACATTTACAACATATCGCGACAGTGCTAGCTGAATTAAAAGAAAACCTGGTTGCAGATCGGTTAATTGAATTTATTGTTGTGAATAAAATTTTAATTCCCTATATACAGCGCCTTGGTTATTTATTAGAATTGGTGGAAGCTAAATCAGAGCTTACCCAAGCCCTTAAACAATGGATAGAGGCTCACAAGCCACGGGTGATAGCTTTGCGACCTGATAAAGATTATCAAAAAACAGAAAAAAATTCTGATTGGCGGTTATATATTAATGAATCAATAGAGGTTGATGATTTATGATTCCACTTGCCTATATTAATGAATGGCGCACGACAGCGCCTTGGGCGACTGATGCGCAGATCGAGCAAGATTTAGTACTATCACGAGCTTTAATTGAAATATATTCTGATCCACTTTTGAAAGAATCATTAGCTTTTCGTGGTGGAACAGCGTTACATAAGAGGTGAATAATGGATCTGTACAATATTTATTGTGATGAGTCGTGTCACTTGGAAAATGACGGTTTACCTGTCATGGCTTTAGGAGCAATTTGGTGTCAGCAATCTGAACACTCACGAA
>JAIELR010000033.1 GCA_019752835.1 Gammaproteobacteria bacterium
CGCAGTTCTTGCACGATTTCCCTGGCTTTTTCCGTCTCACCGGTTTGCAGATAGGCGTACATCATATAGTCCATAAAGTGAAACTGCTGATCCCAGGTTCCGTTCACAGCATTTTTCCGGGCATAGTCTTTTGCTGCATGGTACGCCGCCAGATTGGATTGCGCCGCCTCCGGCCACTGTCCCAGCCGGATGAAAATGTGCGACGGCATGTGCAACGCGTGCGGCACGGCCGGAGCGATCTTCGCGTACGTTTGGGCTGCGCTGAGCCCGAGCCCGGCCAGGCCGGGATAATCGCTGCCGTGGATGATGTAATGCGCCACGCCGGGATGACCCGGTTCGTGCTCCAGCACCTTTTGCAGTAAACCCAGTGCCTTCTTCTGTTTGGCATAAGTCTTGTCTTTTGGAGCAGCCGTGGAGATCAGCGCCAGGGCGTAAAACACCGCGGCTTCCCGGTCATCCGGGTTTTGCATCCAGACCTGTTCCATGGCGTCCTGATACGCGATCTTCCGGGCGCCGTAATCTGCTTTCTCGTCGCCTTGGTACAAGGATGCAACCGCTGCAAGATAGGCTTTTTCCCGCTCCGTTTTGATCACCCGCTTTTCCGCCTGTTGCAGCGCTTCGCGCCCCTGCTGCAATTCCGCTGTGGCCGGGGGTGTTGCCCATAACTGGGGATAGAGGCTCATTGCAACACCCCAGTAGCCCATGGCGCAGGCGGGATCGGTAACGGTCACTTGACCGAACATCTTTCCGGCCTCGTCGTACCAGAAGGAATGCAACATCGCGACCGCCTGATTAAACTGCGCCTGCGCTACCGGCGAGCATGAAACCGGAAAAGAGACTTTTCCCAATTTTTCCTCATCCAAAGCGCCTGAATGGTGGTGATCGCCGTCTGCCCGCAACAAACCCGCGGACATCAAAGCAAGGATAAAAATAATGGATACGGCTGTTTTCATGGTATACCTCCAACGATTGAAATAGATCACCGGGATAAATAATCAGAGTTATCCCGATGACATCGGGTTATTGGCCACCGTGCGGCATTAACCGGCGCACATGGGCTCGCGGACGGCTCGCGCTGCGTGTCTCGATAACCGCTTGCGCGCTATTTTCACCGGCCAAAGATGCCAGAATCGGACATTCCGGGCGATCATCGCCGTGGCAATGCGTCATCAATTGCGACACCGCTTGAGCCATCGATTCCAGTTCAGTGATCCTCTCCTTCAACTCAGCCAGGTGCGCTGCGGCAAGCTGCTTGACCTCGCGCGCCGGCCGTTGCCGGTCGTGCCATAACGACAGCAGTTGCTTGATTTGTGCGGTACTGAAACCGGCCGTGCGCGCCCGGCGGATAAAACGCAAGGTATGAATGTCGCGTTCATCGTAATGGCGATAGCCTGAGTAAGAACGCGCCGCTTCCGGAATGAGACCGGTCGCTTCGTAGTGGCGGATCATTTTTGCCGATACGCCTGAAGCGCGTGCTGCCTGTCCAATATTCATGCCGTTACCTCAATGATAAGCATGCGCAAGCGCATGACCGCGGCCTCGCGCGATGAGCCAGCGATTGACCGGAAAAGCGGCAATGCCTGCAATGACCAAGGCACTCGCCAGGCTGCCCCAGAACAGCAACGAATCAAGCGATGCATTCATCGCGCCCGGGATCATTAACATCATCAGATTATCGGTGACCTCCATGATCGCAATAGAAGCCGTATCGGCTGCGAGAGCGGTACGCATGGCCGCCTTGTAGCTGTACCCCGCGCGTAGAATAGGCAGCATGGTCAACAGGTAACCGGACAGAAAAGCGAGCGTTATCGCAAGCGCTATCGTTTCCTCACTGCTCCAGCCCAGTGCCGTTCCAATCACCATACCGGCAACCTCACCGATCGCACAGCCTGACAAGCAATGCACGGTGGCCATGAACGCAACCCTGTTCAATGATTGTTCGTTAGCCGTAGGATGATTATGATGTAAATGGTTTTTCATGTCCAACTCCTGTATCAATTGTTTGTGGAGTCTTAATGCTAAACCTTCCCATAGTTGGAATGTCAAGCATTAAATCTCAACATGCATTGATAGCCGAATCCCTCTGCTTTGATTCCCCCATTGATATCAATGAAACTCTGGTGCAGAAAAATCATCTCTTTATCAAAGCGCGGATTCTTGCGCAAACAAATTACTTGTTGCACCCAGCAATTCATTCCATTACAATCATTGCAACATTGTTGCGTTTATTTAAGTATATTTATGTTTAATAAGCTTCACAGAACCGCTGAGGAGTTGATCCAGCACAGTGGTGGCCGGGCAACAGCAGGCAGAATTAGAATTCTGGCCATTTTGCTGGCGGAACAACAAGCGATTACGCACCGGGAAATTGAACAGCGTTTGCCACAAACTTTGCAACTGGATCGGGTGACTTTATATCGCGCGCTGGGATGGCTCGTCGATAAAAATCTGATCCACAAAGTAACCAGTGACGACCGGGTCTGGCGTTATCATGCCAACCGGGAATTACATTCACATCAACAACATGCACATTTTAAATGTACCCGCTGTGCGCAGATGATCTGCCTGGATGATTTGCCGATTGAGCGAAGCTGGCCTTTGCCGATTGGCTATCGATTTCAAGAAATTGAGCTAACGGTAAAAGGTCTTTGTGCCGACTGTAGTTAAAAAATTCACTTTACAGAGTAAAAAGAGCCGAGTGGTCTTCTATGGTTAGAAAACCAATTTGAATTTCCAATGATACGCAAAAGCTTATTTCTGATTTTGACGTTAGCATTATTGTCTGTGCCGGTCTTTTCTATGGCGCATGCTTTCACACATTTTGCACACGCCGATGTGCTCGATGCCACTGAAACCGAGGCTGATGATGGCGCTGATCTCGATGAAATTTGTTTGGATTGTCTTGCGTTCTCTGCATTAAATATCTTTTTAATTGCTTCTGGGCCACCTCTTTGTAACCCTATAGCACATCATCACTTGTCATTATTGACAGCCAAGCATCATTCTGACAACAAAATATTTTCCTATCATTCACGCGCACCCCCACCTCCATTTCATTTTATCTGATTCATTAAACGGTTAATCCAGATCTGAATTAGTCACCAAACAGTCTATTGATTGTCGTGATTTGTATTGATTGTTAGTAATTGATTGGTTTCATCGGTGTAACCCAGTTGCACACCAAACACCCTATTTAATTAGGAAAGCTGCATGGATTATTCTGATCATAAATTAAGTAATGCTGTTGGGTTGTATAAAGACAAGTTTTCTCAAACAGTGACCGTTATTCTGGCACTTTTGCTGTGCGCAATATCCAATAGTCATGCACAAAGCCCCAACAAGAACGTCGAGTTGCCGAGTGTCCAAATTACTGCGCCGAATGCAAGCTCGGCTGAATCGTCTGGGGTCAAGGCTGATATTGTATTGCAAGGCGATCGCCTGCGCCGGAAGCGTGAAACCAATCTGGGTGATACGCTATCGCATGAGCTGGGAGTGACTTCCAGTAGCTTTGGGC
>JAIELR010000012.1 GCA_019752835.1 Gammaproteobacteria bacterium
GGGCAACCACGGGGGGTTGCCCCTACAACAGCCCGAGCTCCTTTCAGTTACTTTTCCGCGCAGGTCCCGTAGCCCTCAATGCGCGTTCACGAATATAGTCCCCTTTGCGATCTTAACGGGCACTGAGGGGAAATGAATTATCGTCCCTCAGTCCGCGTAAAGATCTCCTCATTTTTTGAGGGCATAGCTTAACAACCATCGTAAGCTATAAAACCTTCTGTGCACGCGGATTGAGGGCTACGCCGCCCCCCCTACAGAGCTACGCTTGTTGCAACCAATCCAAATACTTAGCGCAACCCTCTTCCACGGTATGGAAAGGCGCGGTATAACCAGCGGCACGCAGGGCACTAATATCGGCCTCGGTAAAGCTTTGATAACGTCCCTTTAGATGGTCAGGAAACGGAATATAATGCAATTTTGCTTGGGTATGAATACGTTGCACAGAGTGGGCGATATCATTGAAGCTTTGGCTGCGGCCGGTTCCGACGTTAAAAATTCCGGATATTTTAGGATGCTTGGCTAACCATAAATTAACATCCACAATATCGTCAATATAAATAAAATCTCGTCGTTGTTCGCCGTCACCAAACTCATCACAGCCTTCAAACAATTTAATGATGCCTTCTGAGCGCGCTTGATTATTCAAATGAAACACCACGCTAGCCATGCTGCCTTTATGCGTTTCGCGGGGACCGTACACGTTGAAATACCGCAAACCGACGATTTGACTGGTTGCAGTGGGCAATAATCGGCGCACATATTGATCGAAGGCTAATTTTGAATAACCGTAAACATTCAGTGGGCATTCGAACTCAGGGGATTCTTTGAAGACCCTGCCTGCGCCATAAACAGCCGCGCTAGATGCATAAATGAGGGGAATTTGGTTGGCTAAACAATAATCTAATACGTGTTTTGAATAGGTAAAATTGTTTTCCATCATAAACTTACCATTCCACTCGGTGGTGGTTGAGCATGCGCCTTGATGAAAAATAACTTGTATCGGCGCTGGAAACGCTTGATTTGCTTTGATTTTGCTTAAAAATTCATCTTTATCATAATAATCAGCAATCGTACAATCAGACAAATTTTTAAATCGAGTACCATCGGTTAAATCGTCAACCACAATAATATCGGTGCGACCTAATTGATTAAGTCTATGAACAATATTACTGCCTATGAATCCCGCTCCACCTGTTACGACTATCATATTGATGTTACTCCACGGTTTCTTTCATTTTATTGATGATCCCCGTCGTGGAGATCCCTTCTTCAAATCCTAATATTTTTACCTGGCCACCGTTGGCCATCACTTCTTTAGCGCCAGCAACTTGATCAACTTGCCAATCCCCGCCTTTCACAAGCACATCGGGCAACAATTCAGCAATCAAGCGCTGCGGTGTGTCTTCACTAAACGAAACCACCCAATCAACCGATTTTAATCCTGCTAACAACGCCATGCGGCGAGTCAGATTATTGATGGGTCTGGCGTCGCCTTTCAATCGTTTAACCGAGGCATCGTCATTGACGGCGACGATCAAACGATCGCCTAATGCCTTGGCTTGATTCAAGTACATCACATGGCCTGAGTGCAAAATATCGAAACAGCCATTCGTCATGACGACTCGCTCACCCTTGGCCTTAGCGTAACGTATTTCATCGCTTAAATCATGTTCATCGATAGAGCCTGGCATCATTTGACGCCCACCTTCCAAGGCATTCGCAAGCTCAACGCTGGTCACAGCAGCTGTTCCTACTTTGCCCACTACAATCCCTGCTGCGGCATTCGCCAAACTGACCGCATGTAAAAATGAAGACCCTGCGGCCAATGCTGCGGCAGTCACTGCAATCACCGTATCACCAGCACCCGTGACATCGAACACTTCGCGCGCATTAGCGGCTAAGTGTACCGGCGGCTGATTACGCTCAAGGAGAGTCATACCCTGCGCGCCTCGAGTCACCAACAAGGCTTGAAAATCGCCTTGGTGCAATAAATTAGTCCCTTTCGTTATAATGCTTTCATCATCAGGACAAGCGCCAACCACCGCTTCAAATTCTTTGAAGTTAGGCGTAATAAACGTGGCGCCGCGATAAATAGAGAAATCATTCGACTTGGGATCGACTAATACCGGTAAATTTGTGCTTTTAGCTATTTGAATAAGGCTTTGTATATTTGAAACGCCGCCCTTACCATAATCCGATAACACCAGCGCTTGTGCGCTTTGTAATTCTAATATACACGCGTCTATCAGCGATTGTTTATCAACATGATCAAATTTTTGTTCGAAATCCAATCGTATAAGTTGTTGACTCATGCTTAAAATGCGCAATTTAGTAATCGTGCTGAAGCTCTCAACTTTAAGCAATTCTGCTTGGATTTTTTTCTCAGCGAGCAAGGCTGCCAAAATATCAGCGGCTTCGTCAACGCCACATAGGCCAAAAAGCTTTGCCGCAGCGCCAAGACTCTGTATATTCCACGCCACGTTCGCGGCACCACCCAAGCGATTATCCTGTGACTTCTTTATGTGCACGATAGGAACGGGCGCTTCAGGTGAGATACGTTGCGTCTCGCCTTCCCAATAACGGTCTAAAATGACGTCACCAAAAACTAACACCCTCGCCGCGGTGAAGTCCGGTAAATTAAGTTTAGTAATATGCATAATACGCTAACTTAGTCCTGAATAATTATAATAGCGGGTAATTGTACCACATCTCTTGAATTTTTTACAAAAATAAGGTATAACGGGTTCTTTAAATTTGTTCATAGTTTGCGCTTTTTAGCCAAAGGAGATCCCATGCGCTTTGATGAAGACTTACTCGTAGTAGAAGATAATACCCCAGAAGAAGAAGTCGATATTGGCAATATCATCGCCTCTGTCGAAGCAAAAAAACAGCAGGTAGAAAAACGTCGACGTATTGAAGATATTTTGACGGATAAAGAATTTAAGAAGATCTATGGTGATCCATTGATGGATGAGTTGTTTGAATAGAAACCCCCGCTCTAAATTGTAGGGGCGGGAGCCCCGTGGCCGCCCGTCTTTGGGTCAGCACAGGGCCAGCCCTCTCCCCCAAGGGGAGAGGGCGCTTGAAATAAAGAAGAAATCAATGACACTCGAAACTGGCAAACTGTTCGCATTTATTGATAATTGTTGGAACACCTCCATTATCCCGGCACTCACGAACTATATTCGTATTCCCAATAAATCCCCTGCCTTTGACGCTAATTGGGAAAAAAATGGGCATATGGCCCATGCTGCTCAACTTATAAGTGACTGGTGCCATAACCTTGACGTAGCAGGAATGACGCTTGAGGTGCTTCAATTACCGCATAGAACTCCGCTTATTTATATTGAGATTGCTGGACAACAAGAAGAAACAGTCCTGCTTTATGGTCATTTTGATAAACAACCGGAAATGACGGGCTGGCATCCAGGCTTAAGTCCTTGGGGACCAGTGATCGAAGATGATAAATTAT
>JAIELR010000018.1 GCA_019752835.1 Gammaproteobacteria bacterium
GTCATGATAATGATGCGATGATAGCGTAATTTATCTGGGTTATATTCATCTCGCCCGATACCGCAGCCAAGGGCAGTAATCAAGGTACCGACTTCTTGAGAACTTATCATTTTATCAAAACGCGCTTTTTCAACGTTCAAGATTTTACCTTTAAGCGGCAAAATAGCTTGGGTACGACGATTACGACCTTGTTTCGCAGAACCGCCTGCCGAATCTCCCTCAACAATAAATATTTCAGATAAGGCCGGATCTTTCTCCTGACAATCAGCCAGTTTACCCGGTAAGCCAGCAATATCGAGAGCGCCTTTACGACGTGTCATTTCCCTTGCTTTTCGGGCCGCTTCGCGAGCTCGTGCAGCATCCACAATTTTGCCGACGATAGCTTTCGCTTGTTGTGGGTTTTCAAGTAAAAAGTCTTGCAATTTTTCAGCGACGAGCGATTCCACAACCGGTTTTACATCAGAAGAAACCAATTTATCTTTAGTTTGTGACGAAAACTTAGGATCTTGTACTTTAACAGACAAAACGGCCGTTAAACCCTCCCGCATATCATCGCCGGTTGCGTCAATTTTATACTTCTTGGAAAGCCCCTCTTTTTCAATGTAATTATTGAGCGTTCGCGTGAGTGCGCCGCGCAAGCCCGCCAAATGCGAGCCCCCATCGCGTTGAGGAATATTGTTAGTAAAACAGAAGATTGTTTCTTGGTAAGAGTCATTCCATTGGAACGCCACTTCAACACCGATATCGTCTTTTGATTGCGAAAAGTAAAAAACTGACGGATGTACAGGATTTTTCATGCGATTTAAATGTTCAACAAAGGCACGGATTCCGCCTTGATATTCAAAAACATCGCTCTTACCCGTCCGCTCGTCATTCAATTCAATGCGAACACCCGAATTTAAGAAGGATAACTCCCGCAAGCGTTTCGCTAAAATTTCATAATGAAACTCTATCTGCGTAAAGGTTTTGTCACTGGGCTTGAACTTGATTTCAGTCCCACGTTGATCAGTTTTACCGAGTCGCTTTAATGGGGCATCTGGCTCACCATGATGATAGGTTTGCTCATGAACATACCCATCGCGCCAAATAGTCAAAAGCAACTCTTCTGACAAGGCATTGACCACAGAAACACCCACACCGTGCAAACCACCAGAGACTTTGTAAGAATTGCTGTCAAATTTACCGCCAGCATGCAGAACTGTCATGATGACTTCTGCCGCCGATCGCCCTTCTTCCTCATGAATATCCACCGGAATACCACGACCATTATCGCGGACTGAAACGTAATTATCGGGATGAATCGTAACTTTAATCGCGTCACAATGACCAGCCAAGGACTCATCGATGGCATTATCCGTAACCTCAAACACCATATGGTGCAAGCCTGAGCCATCATCGGTATCGCCTATATACATACCTGGCCGTTTTCGAACGGCGTCAAGCCCCTTTAAAACGGTAATACTCGATGAATCATATGTAGGTTCTGCCATTAATTGCTCCATAGAACGGGTTCAAAAAAGATGAGCTATTATATCAAAAAAAACGAAAAAAAGCCCGTTATTCTTGAATTTGATTAATTTAAACATCCTCTTTAAAAGACTCATTGCCATAAAGGCCTAAACATGAAAAAATACGACATAATCATTCAAAGGCTTCAACCGCATGCAAGACAGTTTTATAAAATTATTAAAAGGTTATCAACTCTTTAGAGATAAATACACGATGGGTGATAAAACCATCATGCAATATCTCTCGGTTTATGGCCAACAACCCAAAGTTATGGTGGTAGCATGCTGTGATGCACGTGTAGACCCCGCCCTGATATTGCAATGTGACCCAGGTGATTTATTTGTGGTTCGCAATGTGGCCAATATTGTCCCTCCTTACGAAAAAGATGAAGCGCATCACGGCACGAGCGCCGCACTTGAATTTGGCATAATCAGCTTAGAAGTTAAGCATTTAATTTTACTCGGCCATAGCCAGTGCGGAGGGATCCAAACCCTATTAAACGATGTTCAGCCTAAGCAAGATGATTTTATTTCCAATTGGGTTTCGGTCATTAAAACACCCTGCACAGAAGATCTACACAGCGATGACTATGCGAAATTAGCCCTTCAACAATCGTATCAACATTGCTTGACCTTTCCTTGGATTGCTGAAAAAGTAAAAGAAAAAAGTTTAACCATACATTTATGGTTTTTCGATATAAAAACAGGGGAAATTTTCACCTATTCAGTGACTGAAAAAAGATATATTCCATTAGAGTTCGCAGAATAACGCGGAACTGCCGCAAGATTAGTGAAAAAACAAGACTACACTCCAGTTTTTTGTTAAATTATCTGGAGTGTAGTCCAGTTTTGTTGCTTTAAGTTGCAAAATTTCTTGACTATAGTCCATAAAAAAGTAAATTTTTATGGACTATAGTCTAAAACTTGGCAACAATTAAAACACATAGCGACAAAAAAATTCGTTAAAGACAATATTTTAATTGGTTCAAAAAATGAAATACCCTTATATACCCATCACACATGAAGATGCGAATGTATCATCCCGTCTGAACGCGAGTTTTAAACGTTTGTCAATCGAAAAACCTCGAAAGACAGGCGAGTATTCCTGCGGTTTTTCTCAATCCGAACGTTTAAATCTCATCGTTCAGACGGGCGCTAAACTTCGCATCTTCAGGTGCGATGGGTATATTTATTTGTTTTTTTGTATTAAATATAACAATGGCTTATTATCAATCGGATTAGGTATAAACTCATGTTAAATAAAAAAACTATTGTAAGTAAACAATACAGCGATCACTATCTACTTGATAGTGTTTTTGAGACTACGTTAGGCCAAATGCATATTGGCACACTCAATATTTTAATCCGAAAAGCATTACGCTTGTATCAAGCCGAACCGGGATCTGAGATACTAGTTCGTACAAATTGTCCGATAAAATGGGTCTTAAACTCTCCAAGTTTCACTCAAATAGAAAAAAAACTAGAGCATCTTGGTAAAAAATTAATGCCCATTCCTAAGATTAATCTCATTCATGAACACAATAAAAAGCAGTTAGAGCTTGTTGATATCCAGTCTAATGGACCTATTACTGTTTTACCGTCTGTCTGTAAATTTTATCTTGAGGACAAGCCAACCTTTCATCAAAGAATGCTTGCGCTTGGGTCGCTAGTAGGAAAAACCATTCAAAACTCTCTTCTACGAACTGAGTTTAACTTATTTGCAATTCAAGAACTTCAAACAGACGAAATTACATTGTCCTTTTTTTTGCAAGGACTAAACGCAAATGGGCGTGATTATTTATCTTGTTATTGTAAAAAAAATAAAACTTCCTACGTGCCAGCTATTATATATGATACTCGTCAATTGGAACTCATTGATTTGAACAAGAACAACCATTGTTACAAGAGAATTGAGTCATT
>JAIELR010000025.1 GCA_019752835.1 Gammaproteobacteria bacterium
GAGCCTCTAAGCCTCCGCAGCGCTGAATAAAGCGATCAGCCAAGGTGGATTTGCCATGGTCAATGTGGGCAATAATAGAAAAATTTCGAATTAACTTCATATATTAGACTTATGTTGGTATTTGTCGCAGCCCGGTATTTTACAAGATAATGGGGTCTTTGTATATGACAAAAACAGGGCGGAGATGATAGAGAGAGAGCAGAAGCCGACAATACTTATATTGACGTCAATGCGCTGAGGTTGGGCTAGAGGAGATTGAGTCACTGGGTGTATTGTCATCCAGATCGTCTTCATTCGTACACATTTTGAAGCTTCGGAAGAACGAGACTGTTGGCGGCTTATTTTTGATCAATGAACCCACGAAGGTGCTTATCAACAATGTAGCGGCAGCAGCAAAAAAACCGGCAATTGCAGCGGCGGCAGGGTTTAAGGTAACCAAACCGACGATCCCACCGACAACTAGTCCAACGCCGACAGAAAGTGCGATAGAAGGAGTGCCTACTTCAAGCATAGAGTGAAGAGTAGGTACTGGGCATCGAGAAAAAAACGAGCCTTTGTTCTCTCGATTCAATCTATTGTTTATTAAAGTTTGGACTGTGTACGTGAATAGCTCCGCGACTCCAAGATCATCTTTTGCACTAGTTTCGAAATACATCATTTTGTTATTTTTAGCGATAGCTTCGATTTCTCCTTTAGATACTTTGAGAGCTCTTACATCTAGGTTTTTGTCTGCTTTGGTTCCCACTAAGATGAATATCGGATCCGAATTTTGTACTGATTTGCACTCCCGAATCCATTTTTTTACATACTGTTTAAGTATTTTAGAGTTTTCTATTGCGCTAACATCAACGCAAATCATGAATGCACGAGTGTTTCGATAGATGGAGTTTGTTGCAGGGCGGAATGCTTCTTGGCCTGCCATATCCAATAATTGGAGTGTCGCCCCTAAGGAAGGATAGTTAACAATATCAAGGCCAATCCCAATTGTGAATGTTGATTCAGGTACAAATGTATGCTCACTCTCTCGCAGTCTAAGCGCTGATTTACCTGTCGATACGTCGCCAACAAGAAAAACTTTGAATGAAATTGGATCAGCCATAATGCATCTCGTATGTGTGCCAATGAATGTATTTTTTTACGTTACCTAAAAACATCATATGGTATAGAAATTAAGGAAATATTATCTATTATTAGTTGAGTCGTGTCAAATTTTGTACAGGTCAAAATAACGTGCAGCCCAAATCATCCGAGCCAAAAGGTCTACACAGGACTAATTGAATATAACGCTAAGAATTTTACCTGTCATTTTTAGACAATTACATTTTCTTTCAGCTTTGTTTAAAGTCCATACACAATTGAGTGAGGCCAGTTGGCTTTTATCCTTTTAACTGAATATCAAAAGAAAACCCTATGTGATCAAAAACACAACTTGACGCAATGCAAGAACAAAACCAGGAATGGCTTGAAAAAGAGCGTAAAAGAACCAGAACTTGTTATCTGTGTGGAAATGGCGGCTGAAAACAGTAAAGTTATGAATTGAATTTGAGCATGAGGGAGTAACGGGGCGGTTATGGGAAGCTTCCCATAACCATTCCATTACTCCCCGCGCCCGAATGCTTACATAGAAAATCCGTCATCATAATAAAAGTTTAAATCCTGTTCCATTGCTTGCTCAACAGCTAATGCATAAGCAGTTTTAAATTTTGGTTCTTCCCTGTCACCACTGGTAAAAAAAGTGTATTTCGTCATCTTACTAACGAATGTTTTGTCCTTGCAAAAAGGTAACGGTGTTGAGACGTTATCTGTTACCGCCTTAATATCTTGTTGGCTCGCTGTTTTATCATCGATCATCACAATACTGTCGTGGTCATGATGGTTTTTTTTCTTTGTTTGAAACTCCATACCAGCACTTGCACGAGTGTGGATGGTTAATGAATCATTAAATTGAATAGTATTTATTTCTTTTTTAACGGCGTCAACAATTAATTTTGCAAGGGAGCGTGGAGAGTCATCCTTTAAATTACTTTGTGCGCCTATTATTGAAATACTACAGTAATCGCACATATATCGCGAGGTATATAAATCAATGATAATATTTTCAATGGTAATTTGATCATAGGGAAGCCCACGCTTATCAAGTTTATTCTTCAAATTTTTCGCTATTAATTCTCTTGTATTGTTTTTTTCTAAAGCACACAAGAGTGTCTGTTCACTATGGGAAAAATCTTGACTACTACCAAAATCAGGCAATGGAATGGTAAGTTTACTTTTCGCAAGACCTTTCTGAAATCGTTGTGCAATTTGATATTTTAAAAAACGGTTTGATGAACTATATTTATTAGAAATATCTAATTCCATAAATTCTGCAGGTTTAAAAAGAGAGAGGTTAACAATTCTTTCTTCTGGTAATTTAATAGGAATGGAAATTTCTCGGGCATCGGCATCGCCGTTCTTTCTGATGATAAACGTCAGCTTTGCAACTACTATATTTTCAGAATAAGTTGCTTTTGCTGGCTCTATATCGGTATCAGAGGATCTAGTCATATTGCCATCCTTAATTTTTATCGTTGTATCTGGCTCATATGCTGCAATTGCCTTGAAGCAATTTTCTTGCAGACGGTGAATGTCCCCTTCCATTTTTATAATATTCTGCTCATATATTAAAGGAGCTTTTTTATTTTTGCGTATTTTTTCCATAATATGGTCATATTTTATTTTGAATTTCTCTAGCTTTTCTTCACTATAATAGTGATTAATACGATTTTCTTGTTCAAGAATATCAGAAGTATCTGAAACCTCTCCTAAGTCTAATAAATCATTAAATAAATTTGTAATATCTTCGGCAGCGTACGCATCGCTTTTTTCTTCGCTTTCTTCTTCGCTTTCTTCTTCGCTTTCTTCTTCGCTTAGCAGCGAATTTTGCCATTTTCTAATTTTACAAAGTAAATCTATATGGGCATTAATTTTTTCAAATTTAACTATATCTTTCTTTAATTTCTTCTTTTGTAAAATAACCGGGTTTTGTTTTAATTCATCAAGTTGCGTGATAAGAGATAAATAATCTTGGCCGGCAGGAGTTGTTAAAGGCAATCTTTCAATAATAAGTTGGGTTAGCCTATATAATTTAGCATGTCTTTTTCCTGGGTTGCCTGAAACACCTGATATTTTAAAATTTTTTACCCATTTAATGGATGTTTGAATATCACTTGATGATAATCACCCCACTTCCAATTTGATAAATCTTCTCCATAGGATTCTTTTATATCCTTTACGGTTTCTTGTAAAGCTTTTGTAACAAGTTCATCAATTCCACCAGCCTTATCAACAAATTCACCTGGTTTTCCTTTATATGCTTGCCGAAGTATTTCATCTGTAATGTTATACTTTC
>JAIELR010000095.1 GCA_019752835.1 Gammaproteobacteria bacterium
TAAGAAATTCAGGAGAATTGGATGTATCGTATTGCGGGTGTTAATATTCCGCCAAATAAACATATTGTTATTGGCTTGACTGAAATCCATGGTATAGGTCGTCAGCTTTCACAGAAAATCTGTGAAGCAGCGGGCATCGATACAAGTGTGAAGTCTAAAGACTTGACTGAAGAGCAAATTGAACGCATCCGTGAGCAAATCACACGTAGCAAATTCCTTATCGAAGGGGATTTGCGACGTTTTGTAGCAACTAATATTAAACGATTACGTGATATTGGTTGTTATCGTGGTGTCCGACATCGCCGTGGATTACCGGTTCGTGGTCAGCGTACAAAAACAAATGCGCGGACACGTAAAGGTCGCCGCAAAGTAGCTATCGCTGGTAAGAAATAAGGGTAGGAATTAAAATTATGGCAAGAGTTGCTGTTAAAAAACGTTCAAAAAATAAAGTTACTGATGGTGTGATTTATATTAACGCATCATTCAATAACACCATTATTACGATTACCGACCTTCAAGGGAATACCCTGTGTTGGGCAAGTGCTGGTCATTGTGGTTTCAAAGGCTCCCGTAAAGGGACATCCTTTGCAGGTCAAGACGCCGTTGCAACCGCGACTAACAAAGCGAAAGAGCAATTTGGATTAGCCCGTGTCAAAGTGGTGATTTGTGGTCCAGGTCAAGTTCGCGATCCTGGTGTTCGTGTCTTGATTTCACTTGGTATTGAAGTTACAAGCATCAAAGATGTGACCCCTATACCACATAATGGCTGCCGCAGAAGAAAAAAACGCCGAATGTAATATTCAAGCAATTTGGTTTTTGGCTAGGTGCTGTTTACTTAGGGGCAAGCCCCTGCGGTTGCCTATGTTTTGGCTAGCTACGGGGGCAGATCCCTGGGGCAAGCAACGCTAAAAATTGAAGTGCGAAGAATATGAGCGGCCTGTCTAATTTAGAGGAGAAAGCCTAAACATGGCTAAGTATACAGATCCTGTATGTAAGGCATCACGACGCGAAGGTTGTGATATGAATTTAAAGAGTAATATTCGCGCACTTGATAGCAAGTGTAAATTGGGTGTTCCTCCTGGCCAACATGGCGCTAAACGTGGAAGACTTTCTACTTATGGTGTGATGTTACGTGAGAAGCAAAAGCTTCGTCGTATTTATGGTGTTTTAGAACGTCAATTCAAGCGTTTTTTTGCTATCGCAGCTAAGCTCCGGGGCTCAACGGGTGATAATTTAATTCGCTTACTTGAATGCCGTTTGGATAATGTTGTTTATCGCATGGGTTTTGCTAGTACTCGTGCTGAGGCGCGACAGCTAGTTAGCCATCGTTCTGTTACCGTCAATGGTAAAATTGTTAATATTCCTTCCTATATTGCTTCTGCGGGAGATGTTGTGGAAATTCGTGAAAAATCGAAAACACAACTCCGTATTCAAGCTGCACTTGAAAGTGCTCAGCAACTTGGTTTTGCTGATTGGTTGGATGTTGATGTTAAAACTGTTAAGGGTACGATTAAACGTTTACCAACCACTGATGATGCTAAATTAGGTGTTAATCCAAATTTAGTGGTGGAATTGTATTCGCGATAATCAATAGTCTTGTTACGTATCTATATTGTGTTGGAGTCCTTGCATGTCTAATACTCACATTTTGACACCTCGTTTAATCGATGTGGTGCCACTTGGTAAATCTCGTTCGCGCATCACATTGCAGCCCCTGGAGCGTGGTTTTGGCCATACGCTAGGAAATGCATTGCGTCGTATACTTTTGTCTTCAATGCCTGGCGCTGCTGTTGTTGAAGTCGTTATTGAAGGCGTTAGTCACGAGTTTAGTACTATCGAAGGTGTACAAGAAGATGCTATTGATATTCTTCTGAATCTAAAAGAAATTGCATTCATGTTGCATGGTAGAGAAGAAGTTGAATTATCTTTGTCTAAAACTGGACCAGGTCCTGTCACCGCTGGTGATATTACCTTGGAACATGACGTTGAAATTATCAACCCCGAGCATGTTCTTGCTAATTTGTCAGAAAATGCCAAATTAAATTTAAAGATGATTGTCCGCTCTGGTCGCGGTTATCAATCACTCTCTTTGCGCGTTGTCGATGAAGAAGAACAACGTAAGCCTATTGGTGTTTTGAAGCTAGATGCTTCGTTTAGCCCAGTAAAACGAGTTACCTACACAGTAGAGTCTGCTCGGGTAGAACAACGTACAGATTTGGATAAGCTCATTATTGAACTTGAAACTAATGGTACCTTGCAACCTGAAGAAGCTATTCGTCGCTCAGCTACTATATTGCAGCAACAGCTTGCTGCTTTTGTTGAGCTAAAACAGGAAGAGGAATCAGCGCCAGCCTTGACGCAAGATGCCTTTGAACCTATTTTGTTACGGCCCATTGAAGATTTGGAGTTAACAGTTCGCTCAACGAATTGTTTGAAAGCCGAAAATATCTTTTTTGTTGGTGATTTAGTTCAACGTTCTGAAACGGAACTGTTGAAAACGCCTAACTTGGGTAAAAAATCATTAACAGAAATTAGAAGTGTATTAGCCTCACATTCGCTCTTTTTAGGTATGCAGCTTGATAACTGGCCACCAGCGCAGTTACAAGAGTCTGCTATAAAAGCGGATGATGAATTAGAGAAAAAAGAGACAGAGAAATAAGTGTTTAAGGAATTAAATTATGCGTCATCGTAATTCTGGTCGTAAATTAGGCCGTACCTCTAGCCATCGTACAGCAATGTTTCGAAATATGGCTGCTTCATTGATTATGCAAGAACTAATCACAACGACAGTAGCGAAAGCAAAAGATCTTCGAGGAATTGTCGAGCGTTTAATTACACTTGCTAAAGAAGATACTGTTGCCCGGCGGCGTATTGCTTTTGCGCGTTTGCGTGATCGTGATGCAGTCACTAAGTTGTTTAATTTGATCGCTAAACAAAACTTAGGTCGTCCAGGTGGTTATACTCGTGTATTGAAAGCAGGATTTCGTCCTGGTGACAAAGCACCTATGGCTATTATTGAATTGGTCGATAAGCCCGTTTTGATCGACTCTTCTAAAGCTGCTGCTGAATAATCTTTCTGCAATATATCCCGAATGGCTATACCTATTCGGGATATAATCAATTATGAATTTCCCTCCTATAAAATGACCGCTTCATAGTTCCTATCTGATGAATCCTTTAGTATTTTTTAAAACAGTGTAGCCCGTATTAAAGCGAGAATAATGCTTAGAACTTACTATTTATTGATATTACAAATGAGGCAAGATGAAGAGTGCTCACGATAAAAGCGTAATACGGGATCGTTGATTTTACGAAACTCGGCCCCGTATTACGCGCTGTCCTTTAATCAT
>JAIELR010000228.1 GCA_019752835.1 Gammaproteobacteria bacterium
GATTATCATAGGAGAACGTCGACGTCGCATATTATCAGAAAGTGCGCCAAAGAAAGGAGAACCAATAATAGTTCCAATGAAAAGCATGGATGAAATAGTGGTTGCGCTTTCAGCACTGAAATGGTGCGATTGCTGTAAATAAAGACTGCCCCACAAGCCGCCTAAGACCATCAAAGGCAAATTGAGCAAACTGGTATAAAAACCGCCTTTCCAATTTTGGAAATTCCTCGCTGCGGTCTTAATGCCTTGCATCAGTGGTATAATGTCTTCCGATTTCTTTTTGAAGTTGCGGCTAAAATCGCGCGCTGGATCGCTCGGTCTATCATAAACATAGAGCCAATTTATGAGCCAGATAATGGCGCCAAGTCCCCCATTAATCAACAAAGCCACGCGCCATCCCACATGAGCCGTCAAAATTTCAAGCGGTGTTTGTGCAATAGCACCACCGGCCATCGCAAAGGTAACAATAAGCCCTGTGACCAGAGCAAGTCGAGTGGGAGAAAACCAGCGAGAGGCAAGCATGACGCAGCTTAACAAGCAAAAAGCCCCACCTATACCCGCAGCAAAGTGACAAGCAATAGCAACCCAGAGCTGATGAGCACTGGCAAAGAGTACTGAGCTTAAAATACATATTGATAACGCACTCAGAATAACGGTGCGAACAGAAACTCGATCGAGAATAATGCCTGCAGGAAACAAAAATAACACATCGGCATAGAAGAAGGCCGAAGACATTTTGCTTAAACTCGCACCCGTAATATTGAATGAACGCATAAGATCGGTACTGATGGCGTTAAACATATTCATTTGGATGAATTCGTAAAAAAAGTACGCGGCCGCCGCAAAGCAAACCAGCCAAGGGGTGAAGGCGCGTGACTCGTCAATACGACGTTTAGTGATGACAATGGAAGCATTGGTCGTCATAGAAGAACCCATTAGTTAAGAACTCCCTTGCCGGTGCAAAAAATTTTCGTTATTCTACACGCTGCCCTCAAAAAAATAAAGGTTTTTTTACGAGGCCCAACAATATTGCTAATCAGGATGCCGCACTGTGAATACATTTTATGCCTATATGGCTAATTCTATGCAAACTTTACAATTTGTTGTGCTAATTATTACCGCTTTATTACACATAATATTTGCGGGCGCAATTGCAAAAGATACAGGACGTCTTGCCAAGCAAGGGATACCTACTTTTCTCGTTTCCGGAATTACCTGGGCTTTTGCAACGCTCGTCGGTGGTCTATGGGTCGTTGCGATCTATTGGCTAGTCCATCGCTCATCACTTACGAGGATTTTCTAGTGGGATCCGATACACTCCTTGAGGAAGGAGACGATTTTTCACCCGAACTTTCACCGGTCGTTGACCCGGTAGGCGAAACGCCTGTAAGCATTATTCTTGTTCGATATAATCAGGAAAAAATTACTGAACATAATCACATCTCAGCGCTGGAAAGCCAAAGCTTTCTGACGGACGATGCGTTTACCTGGATACACGTGCAAGGTCAGCCAAAACCGTCAACCATGCTAGAATTGGGTCGTTTATTTAATTTGCACGCCTTGGCTTTAGAAGACGTTATCAATATTGGTGAACGTTCCAAAACAGAAACCTATGAAAATCAAGTAATGGTGATTCTTGGCATGCCGACCAAAAAAGGGCATAAGATCATTAATGAACAAGTAAGCTTTTTCCTAGGTGATAACTTCTTAGTGAGTTTCCATAACGGTGAAAATGACCCTTTTCGTGCTGTGCGACGCCGCCTACACCATCCTCAAGCCCCCTTGCGCTCGCGCAAATTGGATTACTTACTCTACGTGTTGGTTGACGTGGTTATTGATCATTGTTTTCCAATTTTGGATGAATTTGATGCTGATATTCAAGAAATGGAACAACAATTATTAGGCCCTGAGGGCGTGGACACGTTTAGAGCTTTATACACTCTCAAACGGGAATTACTTGTCCTGCGGCTAAAAATTCGACCGCAACGTGAAGCAATTCGCGTGCTGATGCGAGACGATAATCAATGGTTAAGTGAAGAAACGAAGCTGTATATGCGCGATTGCTTCGATCACGTGATAAGATTGATTGATATCATTGAAATTTACCGTGATATGACAACTAACATGCTTGATGTCCACTTATCGCTCGTGAATCAAAAAACATTTATGTCCAATGAAGTACAGCGTAAAGCGACTGTTTGGGCAATGCTGTTTGCACCATTGACCTTTATTACCGGTATTTATGGGATGAACTTCGCGAATATGCCCGAATCCAGCTGGCGCTATGGTTTTTTAGGCGTTATTTTTATGATGTTCGTGATTGCGGGTATCATGGTTGTCGCATTTAAGCGGCGCAATTGGTTGTAGGGCATTTTTTGTGCTAGAATGCCTCTCATTAGCAGCGCGGCCCGGTGTATCGTAGCCCGTATTAAAGCGGGAGTAATGTTTGGAACTTATCATTTATTGATATTGCAAATAGAGTGGCGTCAAGAACACTCACGATAAAAGCGTAATACGGGATCGTTGATTTTACAAAACTCGGCCCCGTATTACGCGCATATTCATTGATCATCCTTATTGGTGGGATTATCAAGCATATTGCCACCTCTACATAGTGCATTTAAAGCGCTTTAATACGGGCTACGATACAAAACTAGAGAAAAAATTATAATGATTTCATTAAGACAAGTTCACCTGCAACGCGGAAAAAAAACGCTCTTTGACAAGCTCGATCTGACCATCCATGCCGGACAACGCATAGGGCTTATTGGCGTTAATGGCAGTGGAAAATCTTCCCTATTTAACTTGATCTTACGTGAAGTTAAAGAAGATGCGGGCGAATTTTATGCCCCCGCCAACTGGCGAATTGGTCATTTGGCGCAAGAAACCCCTTCATTAGCCATCTCGGCCTTAGAGTACGTCTTGCAAGGCGATACCGAAAGAGAGGCCTTACTCAAAAAACTCGCACAAGCCGAGCACGACATGGACGGCATGAAAATTGCCCATTTACATGGTGAAATGCACGATATTGATGGTTATACCGCCTCTTCTCGCGCAGCACAGCTACTGGATGGCTTAGGTTTTTCCCCCGATAGCATCGACAAACCTGTTTCCAGTTTTTCAGGTGGATGGCGAGTCCGCCTTAATTTGGGGCGCATGTGACTTATCTGCATCAAGACTGGTGCATCCGATCGCGAGTGCCACTGGAGTTCAGTTTCACCATTTCCGCGAGGCTCAGGCTCGACGACTGTAGGAAACGAGGATATTCGGACGATGC
>JAIELR010000141.1 GCA_019752835.1 Gammaproteobacteria bacterium
AAGTGAAAAAACGGTGGTACCAGCGGGATAGAGATCAAGACGCGATAATAATACTTGCAGAACCAACGATAAACAATCGTTGATACCCTGGATTCTCCTATCTGACAAGGAACCAGATCTATGGCTTTTTACGAACGATATCTGCAAATTTTTTTCATCCGAGCTTAAGTTAAATTGCAGGTCCTCATTGAGAAAACATTGATACCTCTCCTTGAGATCATTAACAAAATCAAATGTGGCAATGTCATTAAGTCTGTTTTCAAGACGCTTAACCACATAGGGTTTTATTTTTTTTATATCTGCATTAGCTATTCGACTATTTGTCATTTTTTTCTCGATATAATCTGTTTATGATACGTAGGTCCAAGAGCCCCTAAAGCTGCAATTTTTCTGTGGCAAAATTGTACAGCAATAGCTTCGTTAAGTATATGCCTATCGCAATTCAAAATGGGTATTATTTCCCCTGTCCACCAATAACCGTCTGCCCACCCATATAAGCCTGCAACACCTTCGGAATCCGAATATGGCCGTTGGCATCTTGGTAATTTTCTAATATGGCGACCAAGGTTCGACCGATGGCTAGGCCTGAGCCGTTTAAGGTATGCAAAAATTCGGGTTTTCCTGTCTCGGGATTGCGCCAGCGAGCTTGCATACGACGAGCCTGGAACGCTTCGGTATTACTGCACGAAGAAATTTCCCGGTATTTATCTTGTCCTGGTAACCAGACCTCAAGATCGTAGGTTTTTGCCGCATAAAACCCTAAGTCAGCGGTGCACAATGCGACAACTCGATAAGGTAATTCTAAGCGTTGCAAAATAGATTCAGCGTGTTTAGTCAACTGTTCTAAGGCTTGATACGACTCTTCTGGCTTGACGATCCAAACCAATTCAACTTTTTCAAATTGATGCTGGCGTATCATGCCGCGAGTATCTTTGCCATAGGAGCCTGCTTCACTGCGGAAACATGGGGAATGCGCGGTATAACGTAAAGGTAGTTTATCCGCTTCAACAATCGTATCACGTATCGTATTGGTAATTGGCACCTCAGCGGTGGGAATTAAATAGTAAGCTTGCTCGCCTTGGAGGGCAAACAAATCTTCAGCCATTTTTGGTAACTGACCCGTGCCATATAAAGAGTCTGCGTTGACGATGTAAGGAACGTAGAGTTCTTGATATCCGTGCTCTTGAGTATGTGTATCTAACATAAATTGAATGAGTGCGCGGTGAAGGCGAGCTAGATCGCCGCGCAAAACAACAAAGCGTGCACCTGTCAATTTACTCGCAGTCTCAAAGTCTAGACCGTTTAAAGCTTCACCCAAGGCGACATGATCTTTCACCGGAAAATCGAAAATTCTAGGTTCACCCCAACGGCGAATTTCTTGATTATCGTCTTCTGAACGCCCTTGGGGTACGGACTCGTGCGGTAAATTGGGGATACGAGCTAACATATCATTGATGGTGGACTGCACCTCAGCCAATTCTTTTTCTGCTTTCGTCAACTTATCACCGAGATCGGAGACTTCAGCCATTAGGGATGCAACATCCTTTCCAGCTGCTTTTGCTTGCCCAATGGCCTTTGATCGGGTATTACGCTCATTTTGTAATTCTTGTGCCGCGATTTGAGCGGTTTTACGCGTTGATTCTAACTCGGTAAACTTGGCAATATCTAAACTAAAGCCACGTCTTGCCAATTGTTTAGCGGTTTCCTCTGGTTGGAGTCGGAGGTGTTTTATATCTATCATGGTTATTCCTGATTTTTGTTTAATGCAGACCCCTATCTCACAAGAAATGAGGGATTTTTAAGGTATCGTGCATGCTGTTGACGTCACGCTGGCTCGTCCTGTAATGGTCAAGGTAATCAAATTTGCGCTCATACCTGAACATCCTCCGGCAGTAATGGTTAATGAGCCTGTGTTCGAGCCTAAAAAGCCTGAGCGATTATATATGATATAAGGGAGTGACGTTGTGATCAAACTTCCTGTCACCAATGCATCATGTGTTTTCAATATATCTGTGCTGCTCGCAATAACACCATCAGAGTTAGCATCAACAAACACTATCCACCCATTAGCCCAATTGGCATTGCTGCCGCAGGTTGAGAACGTATTATTTGAGGCGGCACAAATAGCCACTGGCGTATCTCGTTTCAACGCTTCCCCGCGTGCATAAGAGAGTGTTGAAACAAAATCATTCGTAATACCGGAAACACGGATGTTTTGCATAATGCTGCGATAACTTGGCAAGGCGATTCCAATTAAAATGGCCACTAGCGCCAAGGTCATCAACATTTCAACAAAAGTGAAACCTGCTTTTCCTATATTAACACTGTATTTCTTGATTATTTGCATCAATTATCCCACCTTGATCGGTCATTTCGGCAAATCGGGCTCGTCCTGATTTACTGATGATAATACCACGGCTCATCTTTACTTTGGACGAGGGACCGCAATATATAAATGTTCCATTTTGCTGATTACTAAAACCGTAAGGCACAAATTTCAAATAACGATTTGAGCCAAAGGCGGTCCATTTCAATGAGCCATTCGTATTAGGCTCCAAAACCCGTAACACGCGATCAGTTCCATCGACTTGTTGATTTTCATTCTGATCCGTAAACACCATCAGCTTATCGCTCCAATTGCCATTGCATTGATGTAAATCGTCTGTCGGGCAAATAAGAACAATTTGGTCTGATGCGAGTGCCATATTACGCGCAAAAAGCAAGGTGCTATACAGTTGAATAATGCGTGTATCGGCACGTGTGTTTTCTACATAATATATGGCCGTGGGTAACGAAAATAAAAAGACAACGCCAAGAATGCTCAATGAAATGAGCATTTCTATTAAGCTGTAACCTTTTTTTATTGCGTTACTCACCTCTCAGACTGACGTTGTTCAGCAAATTGGCGCGCAAACGCAAGATCGGCCTCGGTATCAACGCCTATGGGTGATTTAGCCCGTGCTGCTTCGATCGCAATACGTTCACCTCGTGCCAATACGCGCAACTGTTCAAGTTGCTCGATCTCTTCCAGCGGCGCAATAGGCCACTGTACATAGTTTTTTATAAAACCGACACGATAGGCATATAGGCCAATATGACGGTAAAATGTATCGGCTTGAAGCGGCGTGTTTTCATAGGGGGCTTGCCCATGTTGAAAAACACCTCGTTGCCATGGAATAGGGGCGCGGCTAAAATACAAGGCGCGACCAATAGTCTCCCCAGGTTTCAGGGAAAGGGCAATCTTCACAATGTTT
>JAIELR010000045.1 GCA_019752835.1 Gammaproteobacteria bacterium
GTTTCGGTATCATGATAGTTGGCGAAAATCGTTTAAGGCCATAAATATCCACAAAATCTGTTTTAAATGCTCCAATGGGAGCAATTTCATCATCTGTAGCAGGACCAAAGCCAGGCACAACCCCTAAACCAACCATAATAAGGTGTTTCACAATATCAACGATATAAGGCAAGACTTTAATATTACGTTGAGCCAAGTCTTTAACAAAAGTATTCCAAATATAATCATATACCACTTTATTGCGCCAATGTTCAGTTCCCACCCAAGCTATTTCATGAAGAAAAAGGTGAAAATTAACCCATGCCTCACTATCACGCTTCTCTAGCCAATTTCTAGGGAAAAAAAGTATTTCTGTGAACCAGGAAGAGCAATCTTTATGCTTCGCAAGCTGAGTGAGAACAGGTCCCTGATCCAACAGACTTGTCGGCATAGGTAGCCTGATACCGCGAGCTTTACATAGTTTTTTGTAAGAAGGAGTATCAGTAATTTTAGGCAGTAAAAATATAGAGCGTGCGCCCGCACTCATAGACCACACTTTAGGTGCGGCATAAGAAATATTAGGACTTAATGAGCTCCACAGACCAAATATACTTCCCTTTCGCATTAAGCTAAAAGGGATAATCCTATCCGATTGTTTCATGTACAACTCAACCGAATGATCTAAACAAAGACTTAATGGAACACTACCAGTGTTATAGCTATTGTAATCGAGTGTTCGTCTAAAGTCTTCTGGGATTCGGGGATCGTCAAACGGCATGATGCAGCCATCATAGGGTAAGCAAAATTTGCTTTCATTAATAATCATACTACCAAATGGATATCGAGCCTTATACAAAACAAAATCATCACTAAGCTTAAGATTATCAATAATTTTGCCAAAACTTGGATTAATCTTATGCACATATTTCCGTATATTTTGCCATTTCACTGCTTCAAACGTAGGCTTGTGTACAGTCACCATTTTATGGAAAACTCCTTTGTTTCAATTAGTTATTATAGCACACAATTGATTTTATTCATCAAAAAACGATTTTAGCCCCCTAAATAAGGGGGCTAAAACAGGATGCCAGATAAGTCAATATTTTTGCCTGTTTAAGATATTTTTTGCTCGTGTTTAAATAAGCACATATTGTTTAATTATCAATCAGGAGACATACACATGGAACTACAAGAAAGTATTTTACTGAACCCATACAAAATTACAGGAGTCGGTATGACAAGTGTAGAAAACGAAAAAATGCAATTCGCGGCAAATCTAACTCACGATCTGCGAAGTCCTCTTTCGGGAATAAGAACCACGGCAGAGGTGTTGAAAAAAAACGCCCACAACGCGGATGATCAACGATTATTGCAAAACATTGTCAATACGACTACCCATTTAGCAGATATTATTGATCATATCTTACATATGAGCAAAGAAAGCAGTAAAGAGGATGTCATTTATACCTTTTCTTTACGCCAATTAATGAGTGAGGTGGTTGAGGTTGTCGCACTTTCCGCCGAGGCCAAGGGGCTGGCGCTCTATGCCGATTTAACTAAAGATTATTTTATTACCGCTGATAGATATCGCTGCTTTCGCATTTTATTAAATTTAGTCGAAAATGCCGTTAAATATACTCAAAAAGGTCATGTTTTGATTCGCTCTACCGTGAAAAATGATTTAGTTATGTTAGAAGTTGAAGATACCGGTATAGGGATTTCAAAAGCCAAACAAGTGGATATTTTTAATTGTTACACGCAACTAGAATCAGGCTCTCTACATTGTAACGGTATTGGGCTCGGTTTACATTTGGTGCTGCTTTTTACAAAGCAAATGGGTGGAGATGTAACTGTAAAGAGTCGAAAAAACAAAGGCTCAACTTTTTCCTTTTCATTTCCATCATTATCTCATCATGAAGAGGTTTCTGTAATATGAATAATTTTTAAATTTCGTCGAGTACATATTGCTCGACAAGCCCATTTGGGGGCTTAAACATTGAGGGGGATGACGACATTTTCTCCTCAGTGGGCTTTCCCTAAAGCTCAAGCCCCCATCTTTTACTCTTGTTTTGGATTTTCTAATATGTTAAAACCATTTCATGCATTTTTGTGCTTTCGCTAGAGCGCACTCAGACCGGCATTTTTTAGACCGCTTCACGCACCCTAAATTAGTAAAGAGGTTTAAAGCTTAATACATAGCAGCAAGTCTAGATTCCTTGTCGCTATGAAGTAATCTCTCTGGCATTTTATTAGGTCCCTTTTTTTATTATATAGCGTTTATGATGAGGGGTAAGCAAAAAAATCTCATTTTTTTTCGCTCACCCCTTCCCTATAAACAGCAGAAGTGATATAAGCAAATAAGAGCTATAGCTATAAAGAGTGCTATTGTCATATGTAAAAGCGTTTTAGTTCTATCGAGCAGGGATTTAGCTCGATCGGTAGGTTTGGGGACTTAACCATTGAGATGAACTGGCATTTCTATGTGTCAATAAACGTTCGCTCATTTTACCCCACCTTGTAGATAAGACCAAGGATAGTGAGGATATTATCATGAGTTTCCGATTGTTCAATAACGAGGCTACTATTACTCCTCTAGAACTAACCGTGAATAAGGAATTTTCGTCTATTAGAGGTCGAGCCATCAGCGACTTTGGGAAGATCCCTGCTAAAAATGAATTCTTCATTTATGAACAAATGGATCTCGATGAGGGAGAAAGATGTCCCTATAATGAGCTTTTTGAATCCATTAATTTTGAACCCAGTAATAAAAAAAGCAGCACACACGCTAAAAGTTTTTTTACAAAATTACCGACAACGAAAAAATTTTCGCTGTTTGACCTCAAGACTCAATTGACTGAGCGCGGCATACGATATGGCTTTCAAGATGTAGTAATTTCTGTATTACTACAAACGCGGATGGGTGTACAATTTGGTGCGGGTGCAGAGATCCAAGTTTTGCTAACAAAAAGTAAACAAGGATTCTTTCGTCTCAATAGTGATTCCGCAACCTTGAAATTAAACATCATTAATAATAAAAAAGTAGAACTATTTATTTCCAAATTACTTTATTGTCTAAACAACTTAATTGTGAGATAAGGTTATCTTTAGTTAAAAAGAGGTTATCACGACAACAAATCCAATATTATTTATCAAATTCAAAATTGCAA
>JAIELR010000090.1 GCA_019752835.1 Gammaproteobacteria bacterium
ATAGTCAATTTTCTCGGTGTGAAGGTTAGAGCTGCCGCCAAAGTAATGAGGTTCGCTCTCTACTAGAGCGCCGGTGAGTTGTGCATACTCCACAACTTCTCGGGTTGCATCAATATAGGCTGCAACAAGGCGCGCATCCTCACGTTGCGTTTGTCTTTTCTCCGCTTTTTCCATGCGCTCTGTGGCCTTCTGAGCAGCATGAGCAAAGCCATTGGGGTTTATCCATTGGCTGTAACGAGTGTGTATTTTTTCGAGCTTTTCATTCAATCGGATAGCTAATTTTTCCGGCAAAAGGCGCATCAGAGTTGAGTTTTCCAGCCCTCGACGCTCTGCAAAATGCAGAGGAAAATCCATCACACTGTCTTTCATGCCGTGTTTCGATAAAGCTTTCGTTAAAGCATCATAATCAGCATAGGTTTCTTTATCGGCATACAGCTGCACCGATTCACGGTGGCGCGTCATCATCACATACGTTAAATGCCTATCCCAGCCATAACCACCTACATACGCAAAACTCTTGTCGAACGTGGCACCTTGCAGTTTATGGACAGTGGCCGCATATCCGTAGGCAATATCGTTGTACTTATGAGGGTTAATGGTCACAGGCTTATCGACGCCATCGGGTAAGAGGGTGAGCTTGTTCACTACCCCACTCTCGGTCATATCAATTGACACCACCGTAGCAAGCCGACCATTACTTAAGGCCAAAGCACGATCGTTTTTAAGCAGCATGATTCTATCCCCTACTGAGAGATGAATCTCACCATTTTCAGCCGTTTTCATGCGATAGCCTTGACTAATCTCACCCGAAGCCAAACGAACCTCTCGCGCCAAACGATTAAGTTCGGTCACATCCACATTGCGGTAAGCCATCATCATCGATTGTTTCAGGCCATTTTCTTGAGACTTAACGCTGGCCGCCCAATCACTCACCAGCGTTTGCATGGCCTCATGGGATTTCTCTTCAAAACGAATTGCCTCTGACGATGAATCCCGATATAAGGCCAATCCCTGCGCGATTTGCCCTGCTGCAAAATACGCTGTAGCTTCTCGTTGCCAGGCCACTTTTTGTCGGTAAATAGTCTGGATTTCGGCAAAGCCTAAACGCTCAATGAGCGCGCGGAATGACGAACCAGCACCCACAGGTTGCAACTGAGCATGGTCGCCAACCAAAACCAGTTTTGCGCCCGCCTCGGTGACTGAGTGCAATATCGATTCCATGGATACAGAATCTGTCATACCCGCCTCGTCCATCACAACCACGTCATTAGTCTGTAAATGCAGTCGCCCTTTTTTAATCGCATATCGGAAAGAATCAATGGTGCGGGAGTCAATGCCCGCATCTTGAGCCAAGCTATCAGCTGCTTTACCTGACAAGGCGATCCCCAGTACGCGCATGCCTTGGGCTTCCCAAACAGCACGCGCTGCACCTAAGGAAAAGGACTTGCCGGTTCCGGCACGACCAACCAGACAACTAATACCACTACCACTCAAGATATGCTTAACCGCTCGTTGCTGCTCTTCAGTTAAAACCTTGCCCGTTTGTCTTTCATATTTAGCAAGGGTGGCCTTTTGCTTGGAAGTATTAAGTTTGAGATGCGTATGCTCACCCCACTTATCAGCCAGCGTTTGCAGTCGGTTTTCAAGTTCAAACATGTGCCGTGTTGTATAACGATTACGCCCGTCATCCCCTGCCCCTAAGTAAATCAATTCGGATGAAGCCTTAATTTCTATCAAGGCCTTAGCAAGCAAATCCGCATTATCGGTAAGTTCAGACAATGCACGAGCGAGCGTTTTTTCGGAAAATACCGAGTCGTGTTTTTCAATTTTTTCAAGAAGCATGGCAAGTTGATGGGTTGAAAGTGCGGGCTCATTAACTTGATTTATCTCGTGAGCATCCGTCAACGATGAGTCAGTATTTAACGCTATCTCAGCCATCAACCCTTTATCAGGCAAGGATGATTTATAACTCACGGTTTGCTTGTCACTGACATACCGCCCCATCTCATGAGCAACATCGTCTTGCGTAAAGGTAGGCTTAGTTTTTGTCATCTTGTCAAACAAGATTTGCGGGTTTTGAACAATGCGTGTCAGATTTTCTTGCTTGATGGCAGACGCTTCACTCATGCGTTCAGTCGGGATACCGCGCTCGCGCATTTGTCGAATAGCCTTGCCTTCTTTTTGGGTCGGAATCAAATCAATGCCTTGCGCTTCATATGAACGGTGGTCAATCGTCACATCATGCTGGTGCATTTTAAGATGATAGTTCGCATACGCCGCCCACTGCTCACGGAGCGTTTGATGGACGGATTTTGCATTCCAGGCACGTACTTTTTGCCCGAAGCCCTCCGTCGCCAACGAACGAAGGCTCACCAACACATGTACATGAGGATTACCTTCGTCATTATGAAAACTCCAATCAGCCACCATGCCCCGCCCGCATAATTGGTCTTTCAAAAATTCACGAGCAAGCGCAACGCTTTGTTCTGGCATGAGCTCTTTCGGTAGAGAAAACTCAATATCGCGAGCCAGCTGCGCATCTTTTCTAACCTCAAGATTCTCAACCACATTCCATAATTTTTCTGAAAAAGCCGAAACAGCTTCTTTGTTATAACTTACTAAACTTGAATTATTGGTGGCTTCGTTTATTAATGTGGGGAATTGGTTAAGTTGTTTAATCCAGTCAGGCGCGTTATCTGGCAACAGGACTTCACCAAAAATAACATCCTGTTTGTTTGAGAAATCAAAAGTATGTACCTCTTTCTCTGCGTGCATTTTGGCAGCGTGACGATATGCCGCAGCAGCCACAACATTGTGTCCTTTGCTACGCTGAACAAGTTTTGCGCTTAAGTGATATATCGCCATCGTTTCTACTTAGAATAAGTAAGTCAGTTATTTTCTTTTTCCAACAACTGGACTTTCTGCCCTTCTCTTTTGAGTAATGGCTATTGTTAAAACAGTTCATTGCTGAAGTTGATAAAATTTAGTCAATGAACTTAAAAGAAAATATAATTTCACCATCTTACGAAGTCGCACACGACGTGCGACGAGCGTGAGGAGCCGCAGGTCCGGGTGTTGAGCCGCAGGCGAAACACAAGGGA
>JAIELR010000206.1 GCA_019752835.1 Gammaproteobacteria bacterium
CATACATGTAATAACATCAAATTTATTAGAACAATTTTCTGCATATTGTGTTGCATCTGCCACTATATAATTAATTTCTAAATTATTTTTGCTAGCATGATGTTTTGCAGCTTCAATTAAATTTTGTAACTCCGCTGCTGAATAATGTGTGGTAATCCTTCCTGAGCGATGCCCTAACAAGTCTTGCCTATCTTCAAAACTCACTCCAGCAGCGCGCAAACGCCTGCCAAAGGTATGCTTTAAGTCATGGATTCGAACTTGTTTTAAGTTTGCTGCGTTACGTGCGCGTTCCCATGCGCTGTTATTCATACCATTAACATGCGTTCCTTGGTAAGTAAAAACATATTGTGAATGCATACCACGTACTCGCTTAATGATTTTTTTTGCAGTGTGATTTAATATCACCACTCTATCCTCACGATTTTTCACAATGTGTTTTGGGATGATAAAAATACTGGTATCTAATTCCGGTATCTTAACTTCCCACTCCCAGCGTAACTGGCAAACTTCTTGTTCCCGACAGCCCGTATTTACTTTAAACAGCGCCATGTACAGTAAATGTTTTGGCAGATGCTTAAATAATCGTAGCTGCTCCATGCGTGACAGCGGGTAAGGTGCACGAGCATCAGTTAGCGGTATTAATTTAATTTTGGGTGCGTGGCTAAGCCACGTTAACCCATTTTTATCAATCCATTCACTGGCCGCCAAATTCAAAATACGTCGAACTAACGCTAATGACATATTAATGGTTTTTATTTTACGACCTTCTGTTTTTCTCGATTCTACAAAAGGTTGTAAAGAACCACTATGAATTTGTTCTAAATACAACTTACCAATATAGCGGTTTAGTCGTTCTAGTTGGCTAGTATCATCAGTAATCGATGAAAGATGCTGATGCTCTTTCACATATCGTGCCGCCGCCTCTTGAAACAACCGCTTGGGTCTTACCCCAAAAACCGTCGCTTGTCTAACCTCTTCGACTCGCTTAGCAAGATAACGTTCGGCTTCTGCTAATATCTCAGAACCAGTGCTTTCTTGTATGCGTGTACCAAAGAGCTGTTTATCAATATGCCAGTAATTGCCTCGTTTAATAAGGCCTGGCGTACGTTTACGTCCCATAATTTAGTCCTCCAAATAGGAAGACGGACGTTCTGCACGGCGTTTATATTGCTCGAACCAGTTATCCAAGTCAAGCCTGTCAAAAGCCACCCCTTGGATGCCGATACGTATCTCCTGTACGACTGGCCTAACTTCATTATTGAATCTATGTCTGTCCATTCCTAAATATTTAGGGGCGTCCTTTAAGCGTATTACGCGTGGCAGAATAATTGTTGGTGCTTTCATTTTCATCTCGATGGTTAATTTTTAAGCTAATCCAAGTTGAAAATCCGGCATTCGTGAATTGACTAATAGGGGAGGCCGTTAAGTGGCTAAATCTTCTGTTTTAAGATCACCTAATCAGGAGGGATATAAAACCAAGCGCTACTTAATGAAGCCATTTTTGTGCGCTTTACGGGCACTAAGCCATTAATCAACTTAGGAATTTTTGCTGGGTTAAGATTTTACAAAAATGACTGATACTCCCAAAGTAGAACTGTATTATCCAAACGCCAGGAGTCCATGAGAATTAATTCTCACATAGATAAAAGCTAAAGTCAATTTATAAGTTATATTTATAGAGAAAGATAATCTCTTGTTATATTATTTATAAAGAGCTTTAAATTAATAGTGAAAAAGATTAAAGGAAAAGTGTGTTTTTATGTAATGGGTCAAGCGACACTTCAATAAAGTGCCACAAGAGAATGTAACATCATCCTTTAATGATTAAGCTAGCAACATTCCACCTTCAACGCGTATTATTTGGCCTGTAATATAGCCATTTGTCATAAAGTATAAAGCAGTTTTTGCCATTTCTTCAGGCTCAGCAAGACGCTTAATCAATAATTTAGAAATTCTTTCTGCAAGTCTTTCTTCAGGGTTGTCGCCTAGAAGAGGAGTTTTTGTAAAACCTGGGCAAAGGACATTGACACGAATAGGGGCTACATCTATAGCCAATGCTTTCGCAAAACCTTCTATAGCATTCACTGCAGCAGATAGCACGGGAGCGCCTTTAAATGGCTTGGCGGCAATAATTCCCGATGTGAGTAATAATGAACCATTTTTATTGACTTTAGGTAGGCCATACTTTGCAACCAGGAATGCCCGCCAGAAAAAATCATCAAAACCCGTTTTAGCCTCAGCAAGATCCATATCGTCAATACTTTTAAATTTGGGGGAGCCTGCTGTCGTAACAAGATGGTCGATTTTATCGTGGCGATCAAAGAAAGCCTTTACCGACGATTCACTGTTTAAATCTATTGTCGCGGTGTCAATATTGCCCTGAATTTTTTGTTTAGCAATATTAATTTTTTCAGAGGAACGGCTTGCTATAAGAACCTTTGCTCCTTCTTTAGCGGCTGCTTGAGCTATAGCAAGGCCTATGCCTGAGCTGCCCCCGATAACAACAACAGATTGGTCTTTAAGTTCCATAGCCTTCCTCTCTAGTATTTTGATATAATGTATCATGTAGGGTATCAGACTACTTTTCTTTTCTCAAGCATCCTTTTGGGAGTTTAAAATTGATTTTAGCGCACCCGTCAGTAATTATTGATTCTTACATTACTAAAACCATAGAGAGCATAAACTTGTTGCTTTCATCGATGATGCTTATTGTTTTGCTAGAAAAAGAAGCAAGAATCGATGCATTTGATTACAACACGAATTGGAACTTACTTCAAATACAGGGAAGTTAAAATACTTATGCAAAATGATAAAAAGCTTATATCTTGTCTTGGGCTGATATTATTAATGGAATCATTTGATTCAAGCGCTCTAAATCTTATTTTCCCAACAATAGCTGCCGCGTTAGCCACAACACCGCTCTTGGTTAAAGTGGTTTTAACTTGTTACTTAGTTGCAGAGAGTATTTTTATACCTTTAAGTGGATTTTTGTCTCATAAATTTAATCTAAAGACTCTGTTAAAAATCGCTACGATTTCTTTTGCTTTAGCTACCCTCGGTTGTGGGCTAAGTAATTCAATCCAAGA
>JAIELR010000161.1 GCA_019752835.1 Gammaproteobacteria bacterium
GGATCCTCCGTTCGGTTTGGGTTATTTACACCCCTTATCCGAAACGCTAAGCCAAGTTGGTTGGTTAAATCCTAATGCGCTTGTCTATATGGAGAGCGAAAGTTCATTGAATGATTTAACCTTGTCGCCGAATTGGACGGTCATTAAGGAAAAAACGGCCGGGAATGTTTGTTATCGGTTAGTGCGGGTAAGATGATTCGGGCTACGATGGCATCAATTTATATGATAAACTGTCGACGGATAAATATCACAGACGGAGTTGTTCAAGCATGAAGGTATTAATTACAGGCGGAGCTGGATTTATAGGTTCTAATCTTGCCGATTACCACCTTGAAAAAGGTGATGAAGTTTACGCGATTGATAATTTTTTGGGCAGCCCGCACAGCAATATTAAACACCTACTCACTCATAAAAACTTTCACTTTACCAACGCTGATTTGCGCGAATGTCCTGAATTAGGCGATATCCTTGGCAACGTACAGCGCGTTTATCATTTAGCTGCTCTATTAGGCATGTTTCGCATATTGGCACATCCTGTTGATACCTTAGACGATAATATAAAAACCACTGAAGTCTTGCTTCGCACTGCAAAAAAACAAAAAAATAAACCTGTGTTGCTCATTGCTTCAAGTTCCGAGGTATATGGAAATCAAATCGGTCCACTTTATGAGGATCGCCCATTGATTCTCGAAGGAACCATTAAAAACCATTCAAATTATCCTATCAGCAAAATCTGCGATGAAGGCATGGCGCTGGCTTATTATCATGAACATAAGGTTCCAACGGTTGTTTTACGTATTTTTAATACTATAGGAAAACGCCAATCGGGTCGTTATGGCATGGTGGTTCCAAGGTTTATTAAACAAGCGGTTTCTGGAGAGCCGATTACGTTATTTGGTACCGGCGAACAATCGCGATCATTTTGTGATGTGCGAGATACGGTTTGCATTTTAGATCGCTTGGCTGATAACAAAAAAGCGATAGGCGAAATTGTTAATATTGGCAACGATGCCGTCATTAGTATCCATGATTTAGCCGTAAAAGTTAAAACACTTGCGGGCTCAAGCTCAAAAATCATTTATCAGCCCTATGACGACGTTTATCATGGTGGCTATGTGGATATCCAGCAGCGACAAATTGATTCGAAAAAATTGCTCTCTCTCACTGACTATTCATATCGCTATACCTTGGACGATACTATCAATTACCTTATTGCTCAGGCAAGACATGAACGTTAAGTCTCTTGGAAAATTTAGACTTCTTTTAATCTGTATGCTAGTCCTATGCATCACCAATATTTACGCACAAAATTTGGATATTACTGACCTCAAAGCACAATATAATAAGAAAAATTACACACAAACCCTAATTTTAGCTAAACAATACACCACACAAAGCCCGAATGACCCTGATGGTTGGCTATTCAGCGGTTATGCTAATTATCAATTAAATAATTATACCAATGCATTAAGCAACTTTAAAACAGCCTTAGTGCTCGCTCCTCATTATGCTGATGTCTGGTTGGCACTCATTCAAACTTATTATTCCCAAAAAGATTATGTTCGTGCCATGGAAACAAGCATTTTTGCAGAAACTTATTGCCCCAACAATAAAGAAATCCTTCTTTTTTCCGCAAAAATTGCCCGCGCTCAAAATAATATTAACCAAGCGAAAGAAATATTAACTAAGCTCATTCAAGCTTATCCTGATTATGCTGACGCAAAAATAGCCTTAAATGATTTAAATAATAGTGAATTACCGGTAAAACAGCCAAATATTCCCTTGACTCAGCCAATAGATAATAAAGTCCCTGTCGATGTCATCGCAGCCATCGATACGGTTCATAAAGAATTAATTGAACTTGTTCAAGCTTATCCTGATTCTGAAACTGCAAAAATTGCTTTAAAAGAAGTGGAAAATGAGGAGTTGGTGTTGACCCCTAGTACGCCGCCTTCCACAACATCGATAACACAGCTCCAGGAAACAGAGACTCTAGCTCCAGCTCCAGCGCCAACAACAGTGATTGCCTCAGATGTAAAACTAACAGTCCTTGACTCGATTATTCAAGAGGCCGTCAGTAATCAGCAACTATCGCCCCTTTCTCAAGTAAAAAATAACGTTTGTATTATTTTCTCTATTAACTTATCGGAAAAAACGCCCTCCACGGTCATTTATAAGAAAATAAGTCCTGCTGAAATTACTATCCCACTCATTAAAAATTTTATTGCGACAAATCAATTAAACGAGGCAGAAAAAAATTTAAATCTATATATAAAAAAACATCCCACAGATACCGATGGTTATTTTTTGTTAGCCAAGGTTTACCAAATTGAAAAGAAATTTAAGCTAGCTTATGCGGAGCTTCAACAAGTTGCTGCAATAAATCCAAATTATCCTGATTTAACCATGAGTATGATTAATTTGTTATTCAGTATGAAAAACTATGCGCAAATTATCCTCTTAGCCACCGAAAAATTGGCTATAGATCCGCATAATACCGATTTAATTTGTGCACTTGCCCAAGCACAGTACTCGATGAGCGATTATAAAACAGCCATTGATTTTTTGAGCAGTCAACCTGATTATAAACAAAACACTCAAATCCTTGCTCTTTATAATCAAATGAATGCCGATACTGATTATCACTATATTTCTTATATGAAAGTTGGAATGAATATCGGTGATATTGCGGTTAAAAATCCGAATCAGGCCTGGACACTCTCTAATGCTTACGCACAATATAATACTCCAAGAGGTACGGTGGGTATGGCCGTTAATTACCAGACCCGTCCCAGCCTTGATGCGGCACAATATGAAGTTTATGTAGACCCTATATTGTCAAAAACAAACTATGCCAATATGACATATGCCCACGCTAATAATGCTAATTTATTCCCAGATCAATATTTTTATGCTGAAGATTTCCAAACAATCCCTTGGAATATGGATATATCACTTGGAAATACTTATAGGAAATTGGGAAACACTTCTTGGAAATATTGTGGCACTTGTAGGAAGAGTAGGAGGACTTCTAGGATGGAAAAGTACTTCTAATTATGCTGCTAATT
>JAIELR010000150.1 GCA_019752835.1 Gammaproteobacteria bacterium
CTGGTCGGGGCCAGTCGCGAATACGAATCGGTCAGTGAATTTCCCAATACTCTTGATTTTACCTGATTTATCTTTTATTCTCAGTGCGTTAATTCTGGGGGCGTTGTGGGCATATTCAATGCCCTCAACTTCGGTGCTATCCATGAAATCAATTTTGGCTCCCATCTGATTTAGTAAGCCAAGCATTTGTTTGCAAACAACATCTCCGTTAACATTTCCGCCATGCTGAAGCAGATACTGGGCCGAATCACCATAATGATTCGTGAGATCCGAATATTCGGAAAGCTCCTCTTTTGAAGCCCGACATGTATGCATGCCATCACTGCCTGTCTGGTGCAAAAACGCCATATCTTCTTCGGGTGATTTTCCACAGTTTTCCTCATAAATTCTGAGGACGCCACTGCGATTTTCACCCGATGTATAATTGAATCCAGAATCTTTGGCTAACTTAGGGTGCGCGTGCATCAACTCTTGCCATAATTGAATGCAGCCATATCCGAAATGATGATACAAGAGGCGATCTGACTCTTTTTCATGGGCGGGGCGATCAGACAGACGGATGACTTCATCCATCCATCGGGTTTCGCTTTCTGTCGGTGGTGTGTGTGTGGACCAACCGCCTTGAGATTGCCACGGGGTGTTTAATTTCTTGCTGGCTTGCTGACTCGAGGAAAACGTAATGGTTTCATAGGAATTAGCGCTGATAAATCCGCCATAAGCATGGGATGTTGCACTTGCAGGCGCGGCGTGGCGGTCTATTAATGTAATATGTGGGATCGCTTTGCCTGATTGTTGTGCGCGCACAGCTAATCGATATGCAAGCATTATTCCTGCAAGGCCGCCACCAACGATATACGTTGTTTCTTGGTCATCATTTTTAGTAAGCAAAAAAACTCCCAAGCAATAAGCGTATGGAATGAAGTGTATTTCACTATAGCGCTGGATTGTTACAATATTATGACGTGGTGCCTTGAAACTATCCCCAATGCATACCTATATAGCACCCAGTTTCGATTGAACCCTCGGCCCAAACGCGGTATACTGCGCGCAAGTTGTGAGAATCAATCGCAACGCAAACCATTTTTGGAGGAAACCAATGAGTGCATGGGATCGTCAGCCAGCCGTTACCGGCGAAAGCCAGTCAACGTCGATCGATGCTGGCCTGCGCAGCTATATGCTTAATATTTATAACCTGATGGCCAGCGGGATTCTGCTGACCGCCATTATTGCCTATTTTGCCGGCACGTCGGATGCGTTTTTGCAAACCGTCATGAAATTTGACGGCGGGCAAATGGTTGGGGTTGCCCCCATCGGCTACCTCATCATGTTCGCGCCACTCGCCATGGTGTTTTTCATGATGTTCAAGCTTAACAGCATGAGCACGCAGTCGCTTCAGGTCACTTTCTGGGCCTATGCGGCGCTGATGGGCCTCAGCATGTTCACGATTTTTCTCATCTACACGCAAACCAGTATTCTGCGCGTGCTGTTCGTTACGGCGGGTACCTTCGGGCTACTGAGCATGTATGGGTATGCCACCAAGCGTGACTTGACCAGTTGGGGGACGTTCCTGCAGGTCGGCGCCTGGGCGTTCTTGATTGTGTCGCTGGTGAACATGTTCCTGATTAAATCCAGCCCACTCAGCATGGCGATGTCGTATATTGGTGTGCTTTTGGCGCTTGGTTTTACGGCGTATGACACCCAGAAAATCAAGGAAATCTATTACACGGTAGGCCGCAATGCGGATGCGTTGCAGCGTGCTTCCATCATGGGGGCGCTTAACTTGTATATGGATTTCATCTGGTTGTTCATGAATCTACTGCGGATTCTGGGCGATCGTCGCTAATCGCTTAGCGAAAGAACAAAGGAAAAGGGGGGCTTTGCGGCCTCCCTTTTTTGTTGAGCGCTCGGGCGCTGAAAAGCTAGCTAAAAAATATACTGCTTTGCTTTTATGAATTTTGCACTCTTACCGCCGTCATTGCGAGGCGTCCCTTGAGACGCTGCGGCAATCTATCTTTCTTTTCGTAACCAAGATGGATTGCTTCGCTAAGCGCTCGCAATGACGCGCACTGAAAATATCTTAAGTTAAATAACTATAGTTACATTGAAAATTATTTATGGGATAAATGTGCTGATTCTATCGCCAGGGTAATTTGTTGGGGTTACAGATGATGCCGTAACTTTGCTTGCGTCACTGCCAAATATATGGTTAGATAGTTGTACAAATAGAGGTGCGGAAAAAAATTCATCCGCCCCCGGTGTGTGAGCTAGACAATAAGAACTAATCTCACCCTTCGTTTGAAGGCTACCGCTCTATTTATGACCACATTAGGCTCAGCGCTCAGTTATAACTTCACTTCCGCCGAATCTGCGCGTATCGTGCAGGCGGATCGCGGTGCGCAAGAAACGATTGCCGCACAGCTAGGGCAGTCAAATGCTGCGTCACCATTTGCGGTTGGCACCACCATCACCGCCCGCTACCAATACCGTGTTGCTGAGGACGGCTCGCTCGTTGCGCTGCAAACCCAAATCACCACGGAAGTGCCAAAGGACGGCCCGCAGGCCGAGACGAACCGTCGTAATGGCCGAAACCTGCAGCGACGTGATGATCGCCAGCCAACGTTTGCCGACATTGCCCGCGCGCGCGTGACATTATCGCCGAGCGAAGAATTGGCGGTGTTCGGTGCTATCAGCAATGGCGGACAAACAACGCAGCAAGCAGCATTGCAACAACAGTTGGTGAACGCTTTTTCGCCACTGAACATTGCCGCACAGGCATCCGATGAAAATGGCCAACCCGTTGAGGCGGAGGTGCTCACCTTCCGCCGTGAAAATGCCGACACCGCCGAAAAACAACGCGCCCAGTATTCGGTGGCTACCTTATACGCGCGCAACAACGATGTGGTCTATAACGTCAGCCCCATTTCGCAACTCGCCGCCTAGGCACGATTAGCCATTGATTCATCCCGCCGTTGTTCTACATAGGAGCCTTGAACAAAAGGGGAACTATGGGCAGGAA
>JAIELR010000011.1 GCA_019752835.1 Gammaproteobacteria bacterium
AAAGTATTTAAGTCCATTGCTACTTGGGTCTAAAAAATAATATTTCAATAAAAGGAAAGGGGTTTCCATGTCTCTCATCAACTGCGCTGAATACGAGCACAAGGTAAGCGATAAAGCAGCAGGTTGTCCAAAATGTGGCGCCCCAATAAACGGTTCATCGTTAGAAAAACAGCGTTCTTCCATTGTGCAAGCACATTTTAATGAAAATTATTTTGGCTGGTTATCCTTGCAACTTATTGCGGTTGCTATTATTTTGGGGGTATATACTAGATCTTGGATTATATTCGCCTGTGCTTTTTTAGGACTGCTTATATTAATATCTATCCCTATTATTAGGACTATTATTGGTATAGCATTAGCGGTTCTATTTGGGATATTAAGTTATGGGCTGGGGCATACATACTGGGGGATTAGTGCTGGATGTGTCATGGGTATTTTAACATTTATTATAGTGCTAGGTATCAATTGGAGTGGGATAGAATATATGAAAGATTTAAATAGGCAGTGAAGATGGCTCTAGAGAAAACAGCCCTATTTACAACATGCTCATATTGGTTTGTTCTTAGATGCCTGCTTGGGTAAAAACTGTGATAATAGATCAGATATCATAAATAAGCCCGGAATGATCCATAAACCGTGCAAAAGACCTGCATTCGATAAATTACTATCGCTTTTTATCGTACTGTAATAAGTAATTAAGAATCCCTCAATGACATGAAATATCGCAGCACATAGCGTGATGATCATATTAGTTAAGGCAATTCCTATCCCACTAAAAATGCTAGCATGTATACTGTATGATGAACCCACTGAGGCAGAATAATCATTATAATACTGACTATGGCCGCTAAGGGCGTTGAGAATAAATCCTCTCTGCTTCGACAGTTGCACAATGCTTGGGATGAGTTGTATGGGCTTGGTTTTAGCCGAAACTAAAGGCGTATTGATCGTTTTGAAAAACGGCAATAAAAAAAGAAAAGCAATACTCAAGTTCGGTAGGGCCGATAATGCTAAACAAGTTTGCCAGCTCCAATATTGGATGGCGTGAGCAATATATACTTGGATCAAAGAACCTGTTAAAGTCCCTACGGCAATCGTTAAGCCCGAGATCAACCCAAAATAGCGTTGGTTTAAAGTATGGCGCGCAACATGTAACACAGAAACAAATGATAAAGCAGAGGCTAGCCCTAATAAGAAGCGCTACAACACTCCCAGATAAAAATGATGGGAGTAGATGAAACCTAAAAAGGTCAGGCTGCAAATCACAATAAAAACAGCGATGGTTTTTTGCAGAGGAAATTTGTCAATAAGATAACCACCCGGTAAACGAGCACTTTTTGTTTTTCTGTCGAGCTGGAATATCATCTATCTATACGGTATACTGTGGCAGACGAAGGCTCAAGTTTTATAGGGCAAGAATGATAGATCTTTAGACAAAATTAAATCTTGAAGTGTTAAAAATAACCGTTTAGCATGTGCAGTTCGATCCGAACCACCCATAATCAAAGTCTAGATAATTTTTTAATTGAGGAAACAATGGCTAAGAAAAAAAAGAAAAGTTTAAAAAGGGACAGTACACAACAGACGAAACCGACTGGTAGTACCTTATTACCTGTTCCAGCCTCATCATCTTTCGGTATAAAATGTGATGTGCATCTGTCCGTAAGCCAAGCACCATCCAAATCTAAGCGGCTCTCTGCGCCTCAAATTCGCCAGCAATTAAAAGAAATTAAACGTGTTGGGGATCTGGCTGCGACTACATTCCGCACATCGAATGGGCCACTTCCTATTCAAGATCTTGCTAAGCCATTAGCAGATTTAATCAATCTTTGTGAGCACTTTGCCACGTCTGATATAGGTAGACAGAGAATACTAAAAGAATGCAATAAAGTATTTCCAGGAAAGACAATGCGAGAGCTTATCATTCAATATGCGCAAAACATGTTAACTTTTTTTGCTTTTTCGTGCACTCAACAAAATGGACATAACCTGTTAATTGAAACCTTTGTTGACTATCGCCAGCGATTAGCCTTGATTTGTGAAGAATCGTTGTTTGTCATATTAGCAGCAGGTATTGACGCTGAATTAGCTAATTCTTATGGCGCAAATGGTGATTATTCTCGTATGCTAGAAACGTTTGAGCGCATGGAGCCTAGTAATATAAAAGATTTTTTGCGGGCCGGCCGTATTGGTGATTTATGTTTATTTTTAATTTCTGAGTTAGATAATTGGTTAGTTGATTCGATAGATAGTATACCTGCAGCAGATCACGCCGCAATAGCAACTGCACTTGGTCCGCCACAGCCGAAAGAATTAATGCCAGCAGTATTAGATTTGGTGAAACAACTATCTGCCATGTCAACAGAGCAAGATAAACCTATTGATTCCGATATTATGAGTCAATTATCTACTATCACAACTGGTTTTGAGCCTGGACAGCAGGAAAAAGCATTAGCAGTTAAACAACTGTATAAACCTGATGAGATAATTACTTTAGTGGAGAAGTATGGAGAATTAGCCTTAGCTGCGTTAAGCGAGACTGATGAAGAAGTACTCTATTTGCGCTTTATCATAGCGTATTCAATATTTCGCGCAATTGCTTCAGATAGAAATGTATCCACGGGAAAAATGCAAGAAAAATTTTATTACGCGCTGAAAATGTTTCCTTCTGAGAAAACAATGATGCTAATTGATATAGAGAATAGCGATCAAATGAAAGGTAAATTGTATTTTCAAAAAGCAGTGATGATCCATCTATATCACAATTTCCTGCAATATCGCTTACCGCAAGAAGAAAGGTTAATTTATTCACTCGATAAGAATTTTAGAGAAACTCTAATTTTAGCTGCAGAATTGCAATTTTTTCCTGCCGAAATGTTGGCATGTGAATTTGTTGAAAATGACCCGAGAATGCGGGTCTATCAACAAAAAGCGGCTGAAGGGGGCAGTGTGTCAGCATTATACAATGAAGCGTATGACTTGATTACTGATGGTGGGCTACAAAATCAAGCCG
>JAIELR010000217.1 GCA_019752835.1 Gammaproteobacteria bacterium
GTTTGATTTTAACAAGCCAGCCATCCGTATAAGGCGCGGTGTTAATTAATTCTGGCGTTTGCTGCAGTGCTTCGTTACGAGCAATAATTTCGCCGCTAATGGGCGCATAGACGTCAGAAGCAGCTTTGACTGATTCAACCACAGCGATGTCTTGAGCAGTTCTGATAGAGTCGCCGACTTCGGGCAATTGCACAAAGACCAAATCGCCTAAGGCATTTTGGGCATGATCGGTGATACCCATGGTGATGGTGCCATCTAACTCTTGTTTAACCCATTCATGAGTGGGGGCATATTTTAAATCGGAAGGGACGTGAGACATATTATAACTCCTTTAAAAAGCAGGGCTGCATGCAAAAATCTTATTTAAAAAACTTGCTTACCTTGTCGAACAAACGGCGGTTTAATAATTTTAGCGGGGAACCACTGGCCGCGGATTTCAACCTCACAATGGGTTGCCTCTGTAACAGGTATACGCGCAAGGGCAATACCTACGCCTAACGTGGGCGAAAAACTGCCGCTAGTCGTCATGCCACTGTCATTTCCCTCTATCCGCACCTTTTGATGCGAGCGCAACACGCCTTTCCCTTCTAACACGAGACCAACCAACTTTCGTTTTATGCCATGACTTTTTTGCAATTCAAGTGCAGCGCGTCCAATAAAAAGGCGATCAGAAGGTTGCCAGGCAACCGTCCATGCTAGATTAGACTCGAGCGGGGTGGTGCTCTCATCCATATCCAGCCCATAAAGATTTAAGCCTGCTTCAAGACGCAAGGTATCACGAGCACCTAAGCCAATAGGACGAACGCCTGCTTGAATCAAATGCTCCCATAATTTTATGGCTTTATTGGCAGGCAACATAATTTCAAAACCATCTTCACCGGTATATCCTGTGCGGGCAATTAAATGATGGTCATGCTCGGCACATTCAAACGGTGCCAAGGTACTTGCAGCATCCATGAGGTGAGGTGGAAGAAGCGGCAATACTTTGGCTCGCGCCTCAGGCCCCTGTATCGCTAGAATAGCCAGATCGTTGCGTTCTTGAAGGCCGACAGCAAAATCAGCCGCTTGCTTATTGAGCCAAGCTAAATCATGCTGACGTGTTCCTGCATTAAGTACAAGACGATAATAATGTGCATCCAAAAAATAAACGATGAGATCATCGATAACACCGCCATGATCGTTCAACATACAGGTATACAGCGCTTTACCGCGATGGACGAGCTTATCAATATCATTGGCTAAAATATAACGTAAAAAATCGCGAGCGCCGGTTCCTAGCACATCGACTATCGCCATATGAGAAACATCAAACATCCCTGCATGCTCTCTCACAAATAGGTGCTCTTGTAGTTGTGATCCATAATGTAATGGCATTTCCCAACCGGCGAAATCCACCAGTTTTGCGCCAGAAAGTTTATGTAATTCGTAAAGCGATGTGTGTTGCGTCATTGGGTGCGTCCTAAAATCCAGTGTAAAACATAGTACCATCCAATGGTAAAAAATGCCCCCGCAGGAATGGTAATAATCCAAGACATAAAAATATTTCGTATCACTAATAAATTTAAAGCGCCAATCCCGCGCGCCAGTCCAACGCCCAGTACGCCACCAACAAGTGTTTGTGTCGCTGAAACCGGAATGCCGGTGCCTGTTGCAATCACAACAGTAAAGGCGGCAGAAATGGTTGCGGCAAATGCACGGCTGGGTGTCAAATTGGTAATGCCATGACCCACCGTACTAATTACATTTCGGCCATAAGCCAATAATCCTAAGACAACGCCACCAGCACCAAGAGCTATGGTCCAATAGGGAATAGGTTGTTGCGCTAATAAATTGCCATTAGCCTTCACAACGCTCACAACCGCAGCAATCGGGCCTACGGCAATAGCTACATCATTCGAACCATGCGCAAAAACCATTGCTGCTGCAGTAAAGAGCATCATAATGCCAAATACTTTTTCGACGGTTTCAAATTCCTGTTGGCGAGTTGCATAACTGGGCAGACGAATTTTATGAATTAACAGCATCCCTGAGACCATCACGATCAATCCAATGAAGAGGGCAAGCATAATCCCATCAAGTGTATTTAGTGGCACACCATAGTGCCTCAGTCCTCGGGTCACTGATGCCGTTGAAATAGCCACGCCGATGAGAAATAGATAAAGCGGCGCATAACGTTTTACATAGCCAAAAGGATGAAGTTTTGAAAAAATGAGCCACTGAATACTCATAAAAAGAGAGTAGGATAAAATGCCTGCGATAGCAGGCGAGGATACCCAACTGATGGCAATGATTTTAACATGGTTCCACTCAATGGAGCCCATGCCTAATTTGATCACACCAAAACCAACAATAGCGCCGACAATGGTATGGGTGATCGAGACGGGCAGACCGAGATAGCTCGCCAGAAACATCCAAGTTGAGCCTGCAAGCAGGACAGAGAGCATACCGTAAATAAATTCTTCCGGATGACTGTTTAAAACATCGGTATTAATAATGCCATGACGAATGGTATCACTGACTTGAATGCCACCCAAAAACGCACCGGCAAACTCAAAAAGAATAGCGATAATAATGGCTTGACGAACGGTTATTGCTTTAGAGCCCATGCTGGTGCTCATGACATTGGCCAGGTCATTCGCACCTACGCCGAAAGTCATTAACAAACCAAAAAGACACGCAAGAATAATATAGAGTTGCCCATGTATCATAATATTAGCGCGCCATGAGTAATTGTAATAGGTTACCTACTTGATGGGCGTGATCAGCAATATCACCCGTCCATTCAATCATTTTATAGAGGAAGATAACGTCAATAGGGGATAATTCTTTTTCTATCGCAAATAAGGCGCGACGAACATCGGCCTGAATATCATCATTTTCATGTTCTTTTTGATGTAGTTGGTCGATCATATCCTCAACAAGCCCCACCTCCTCGCCTCGAAAACCAGTTTCAAGCAATCTATCCAGCTCGCCAATCGCAGTATGCGCCAACTCAGCCACATGCAAA
>JAIELR010000113.1 GCA_019752835.1 Gammaproteobacteria bacterium
GTACAAAAAAATAGTCCTATACAGATACTCGACGATTATGATGATATAAAAATTTCATCGACATCGGCTGGACTAAACGCATAGTGATTATTACAAAAATCGCAGGTCACGATAACCACTGGATTCGCAATCAAAATATCACGAACTTCTTCCTCGCCCATTGTTGTGAGCGCCTGAACCATTTTTTGTTTATCACAGCGGCATTGGAAACTTACGGGTTGTTCTTCAAATAAGCGAATATCTTCTTCATGAAACAAGCGATGCAAAATTGTCGTGGCATCCAGCGATAATAATTCCTCATCCTTGATCGTCTCGGCAAGCGTTTGGATATGTTCCCAATAATTCCATTCCTCACCGGCTTTTTGCTCACCTAAATCTGCCTCAGGCATCTTTTGAATGAGAAAACCAACAGCACGGCGCGAGTTTGCCGCTAGCCAAAGACGAGTAGGTAATTGCTCCGATTGCCTAAAATACGTTTCCAAACTTTCATTTAAACAGTCAGATGTAATACTCACCACCCCTTGATAACGCTCCACGGTACTTTCCGGCGAGATAGTGATAACCATCTGCCCATTGCCCAACAAGCCACTTGAAAAATTGGCATCATCTTGCCATTTCGCCAACGCCCGCATACCTAACGCTTGGTTGCACTGAACAACCATTAAGGTCACCGGTCCGCTAGTTTGAGTCTGTAATATAAGAGATCCATTATATTTTATGGTCGCGCTTAACAAAGCGGCGGCAGTCATACCCTTGCCAACCAACATCGCAACCTCAGAGGGATATTCACGCTGTTTCATAACCGTATCAAAAACATCTTCTAAAAAGACAAGTTCACCACGCACGCCATGGTGCTCAAATAAAAAACGCTGCAGATAATCCAACTGTTCCACACCTTGCTCCCGGAAAAATGAAATTCAAATATGGCGCAGATTGTAACCGCTTATTACTTAAAAGGGAACGTCATTGAACCATCTACGAATTTTCACCAAAATAATCATCGAAAAGGTCTTTATAACGTTCTCGAAGCCTTTTTTGTTCAAGATATTCGTCTACGGAGCGCCTCTTGCGAAGCTGGTCCGAGTGGGAGTGTTTTTTAAGTTCATCTTCTTCCACATCACTTACATCACTAAAGTCGATATCATCGTCGTCATCATAAAAGTAAGTGGAATCAGTTGTTTCACTAAAATCATAACGATGCATAGTAAACCTCACCTTCAAAATAAATGAATTGTTGATATAATTATAGGCGATCAATAAAAAAACGTTCAAATCTTACCCACATAGGCACTACTAATGTCAATTCGCCCCTATATCGAGCTTATGCGCTTAAATCGACCCATCGGCATTTTTCTATTGTTATGGCCCGTGCTATCAGGATTGTGGCTTGCCGCTGGCGGCTTGCCAGCGCCTAAATTGCTGATCATTTTTACCCTCGGTGTCATTTTTATGCGATCGGCAGGTTGTATTATCAATGACGTAGCCGATCAAAAGTTCGATAAACATGTTGCTCGAACGAAGCAACGCCCCTTGGTCAGTGGACGGCTAACGCAAAAAAAGGCATTAGTGGCTTTTGCTCTTTTATGCCTTATCAGCCTGGCGCTGGTTATACAGCTTAACTGGCAAACAGTAGGCCTTGCTGTACTTGCCCTTGTTTTAAGCTCCCTCTACCCCTTTATGAAGCGCTTTACTCATTTTCCGCAAGTGATACTGGGAGTCGCCTGGTATATCGGCATTTTAATGTCGTTTACTGCAACTATCGGCTCGATTACGCTGACAGGATGGCTTCTCTATCTGACGGGCATTATTTGGACAGTTGCGTACGATACGATGTACGCCATGGTAGACCGAGAGGATGATATAAAAATTGGCGTGAAATCAATGGCTATTTTTTTGGGCCATTTTGATAAATTGGCGATCGCCATTTGTCAGTTTATTATTCTTTTGTTGCTCGTGGTTATCGGATACCTTAACTCGCTAATTTGGCCCTATTACGTCGGTGTTGGCGCAACAGCTTTATTTTTTGTCTATCAACAATACTTAATAAAAAATCGCCTCCCCGCCCGTTGTTTGGATGCTTTCATCAACAATCATTGGGTGGGGATGAGTATTTTTTTGGGGGTGTTTTTTAGTTTTTGGTAATTAGAATTACAAATTTCGGCTGCTATTCTACAAGTCAAAATGTTTATCTTTGGCAAAAACTGTTTTTATTACTGGGTTGAGAACATGGTAATACCCATCTATATCTTTATAAACCCAATCCTTTTTTAATAATACGCTGAGTGTCCTTTGAATACTTGAAGAAGACATTTCTAATTTATTTGCAAAATGTTTGCCTTGTAATTCCCTTTCAGATGATTTCGCAAGACCGGCCAATACAGCACGTTGATTGATAGTAAGTTGACTGAGCATTTCGGAAACCCAATCATTTTTTTGGCTCTCAACATATTGCAACCATATGCTTTGCACAATATCTTCATCTGGTAGAGAATGTGAATCCCATAGCATACGACAAAGTCTATTTACATAATAAGGGTGTCTATCGGTTAGATATAAAATCATATCAATACTTTCGTTAGACAATGGATTCGTCCAAGTTTTCAGGGACGCTTTTCTTATAAAGGGCTCATAATATTCCGAAGCAATTCTGTCTAATTTCATTTCGTCACATAGATGATACAATGGACGTGTTTTATTTTTAAACATATCCTCTAAAAGTGTTCGATTTCTTCCGGAAAATATATAAAATACATTTTTACTTCGCTCTACCGCGTGACGTATGCTTGCCTCCAAGGAATGAGACTCTTCCAGCATCGCTATTTGCTGAAACTCATCTATGACAAAAATAACGTGCTTATCCATTTCCTTTGCCGCAGTATCCAAGCTCATTAAGAGCTTCATAATCGTTTCTTCTGGCGTTTTTTCTTCAGGATGAAGTGTTAATTTTTGCCCAAATG
>JAIELR010000144.1 GCA_019752835.1 Gammaproteobacteria bacterium
AAAGCGGAAATAGCGCTGGGAATGTATCGTTTATGGATATTGCAAATGAGGCACGAACAAGAGCCCTCACGATAAAAGCGTAATACGGGGGCGGCCTTCGCAAAATCACCTGCCCCCGTATTACGCTTTTATCGTGAGGGCTCTTGTTCGTGCCTCATTTAATCTTTTGATAAATAGCATTTTTCAATCTCTTTTCTCGCTTTAATACGGGCTACATTGTTTAAAAAAATACCTGGGGATCCCTCAGAGCGCAGCACAATCTGGGAAAATGTACCCTGCGAGATATCTTCGAGTAGACACGGGGGCCGCCCCTACAATAAGGCCAACGCTCGTTTGCATACATTTTCGACGGTAAAACCATAATGCTGCATGCTAATTTCACCAGGTGCGGAGGCGCCAAATCTTTCTACACTGATCATATCACCTCTATCGCCAATATAACGCTCCCAACCTTGGGAAACCCCGGCCTCAACGGCAAGCCGTAGCGAAACGGAAGGCGGTAATACCGAGTCACGATACGTTTGTGATTGCGTTTCAAATAATTCCCAACTGGGCATAGACACAATACGTACTGCGATGTTTTGTTTTTGTAATATTTCCCGCGCACTGACAATCAAACCCACTTCTGATCCAGTGGCAATTAATATAATGTTAGGTTTACCTTTGGGCGCATCCGCTAAAATGTAAGCGCCATGGCGAAGACCATCTGCGGATGAAAATTCCGTCCGATCAAGCGTAGGAAGGGATTGTCGTGTGAGTATGAGTGCGACTGGGTTATGGCGCGTTTCTATGGCAAGCTGCCATGCTACAGCGGTTTCATTAGCATCTGCGGGTCGGATGACGATTAATTGAGGAATGGCCCGCAAGCTGGCAAGTTGTTCGACTGGTTGATGGGTCGGACCGTCCTCCGAAGTCGCACACGACGTGCGACGAGCGTGAGGAGCCGCAGGTCCGGGTGTTGAGCCGCAGGCGAAACACAAGGGAACCGACACGGCGTTGAGTCATTGTGGGCACTTAGTTCAGAGCGCCAGCGAAGAGATAAGTAGACCGCAGGACTCACGAGCACTCCCGCTGAAGGCGATACTTGTCGCGAGTTTTTTGCTCCTTTTGGTGGACTCGGAGTCCCAAAAGGTTTTGCAAAAAAACGCGACACTATCAACCTAAAGCCAGACTATCGTGCGTAAAAACATAAATCACCTGAGTTTTCATAAGTGCAGCAAGTCGGATGGCAGGACGCATATAGTCAGAAAAAATCAAAAATGTGGCCGCAAAGGGAATAATGCCGCTCACAGAGGCCAAGCCATTCGATATGGCACCCATGGCATGTTCGCGTACGCCATAATAGATATTGCGACCCGTATAGCTCCAACCGCCATCGACGGAGCCTTGTAAATCACCCTGAGCCATTTCGGGGCTTTGAAAATTACCAAAATTAATTAATTCCGTTTTGGTCGATGGATTTAAATCAGCGGATCCACCTATGAAGCCGGGAAGATTAGGGTTAATCGCTTGCATCACTTTGCCAGAAGCATCGCGGGTTGCCAAACCTTTTGGATCGGCTGGGAAGTGTGGGATATTGGCATTCCAGTTCTTAGGTAATTCCTTGTCCATCAGTTGGCGAAGCTCAAGCGCTAGATCAGGGTGCTTTTTTTCATAGGTGGCTAATAAGGTTTGCCATTCTTTCTCTATTTTTTCGCCCTGTATAATGGCTTTGCGAAAATGGTTTTCTGCGTCTTTAGGAATATAGAAAGGTGGCTCTTCTGGCCATCCTAATTGTTGTTTCGTTAATTTAACTTCTTCCACCCCTAGTGGTGAGCCATGAACTTCATAGGTATCTTGTTTGTGCGGTGAGCCGTAACCAATACAGGTTTTAATTAAAATTAAGGATGGGCGCTCTCGTTCTTGACGTGCGTTTTTTATAGCGTGTTCAATAGCGTCTAAGTCATTTCCATCCTCAATGGTTTGAGTATGCCAACCATAGGCATCAAAGCGCTGTTGGCAATTTTCGGTGAAGGCCAGCTGCGTCGAGGCAGAGAGGGTCATGTGATTGTTATCGTACAAATAAATTAATTTGCCTAATTTTAAGTGTCCGGCGAGCGAGGCGGCTTCAGAAGCAACACCCTCCATTAAATCACCATCGCTCACTATCGCATAGGTAAAATGATCAATGATGTTGAAACCTGGGCGATTATAACGAGCCGCTAAATAAGCTTCGGCCATTGCCATGCCAGCACCATTGGCAAAGCCCTGTCCCAGCGGACCGGTGGTGACTTCAACGCCAGGAGTGATCTCACTTTCGGGGTGGCCCGGCGTGAGACTATTCCACTGGCGAAATTGTTTAATTTGCTCAAGAGGAACGGCATAGCCTGTTAGATGCAGCAAACTATAAAGCAGCATGGAACCATGCCCGGCTGAGAGCACAAACCGATCCTGATCATACCACTGTGGGTTAAGGGGATTATGTTTTAGATAATGGGTCCATAAAACATAAGCCATAGGTGCTGCGCCCAGGGGCAAACCCGGATGGCCACTGTTTGCCTTTTGAATAGCATCAATGGATAAGGTGCGTAAGGTATTGACGCACAGCTCGTCGAGCAATTTAGCGACTAGTGGTTTCATATTTTTTCCCACTCGGTATGATAAGTGCCTTTGGAATCGATACGCTCATATCTATGCGAACCAAAATAATCGCGTTGAGCCTGAATCAAATTATCGGGCAACCAGGCGCTGCGATAGGCATCAAGATAACTGAGAGAGGCTATTAGCGCGGGAATAGGTATCCCAAGCTGACTGACTTGTGCCACTATCTGACGCAAACTGTTTTGTTTTGCTATCAGTTGCTGCGATAAATTAGGATCAAGCAATAAATTGGGCAAATCTTTTTTCGCCTGAAACGCGGCGCAGATATTGTCTAATAATGCCGCTCGAATGATGCAGCCGCC
>JAIELR010000225.1 GCA_019752835.1 Gammaproteobacteria bacterium
TTAATTAAAATCCTTACTGATTTTGAAAATACGTCAAATAGACGTCGGCTGGATGTCCAACTTCGACTGGGAAGTGTTGCAAAAATATTTCTATTAAAAAATATAGTTGCCACTTAATATAGTAAACTGTAATAATATTAATTACTGCCCAGTTATGGATGAGAATCAGTGATTGGCATCATACTATGAGATAATCGATTTTGTTCGAATCAGCAGGCTAAGTCATAGAGGGCTTTATCTTGCGGAAACTCAGTAAACCAAATGGCTTTTAAGGCTGTAACCTCTTCTAACATCGACTGAATCATCACAGCGAATAAGCTCAGCTAACCCTTGCACTTCTGTTGTCTCGGCGTTGATGTGTGAGGGCAGCCGTTGGATAAACCGATGCAGGCGGTTAAACGCTTCTTGTCGAGCGTCATCATGCTCACAGAGGCGGCGCGTCTGGTGATAATAACGTGTCAGTGCTTGGTAGCTGCTAAACGGGGCCGATTTGAGTAGATTGCCTGTTGCAGGATGCGAGTCTTTTGGCGGCATGACGATGTTTCCCCCTGTTGATATAACCGCTCAGACAAGCATGCTGGAGCGATAGTTAAGATAAGGCTCTTCGCGTTCATGCCGAATAAGCCTCTTACCGTCTATCTTGATACAAGCGAATAAGGGTGGGTCGCTGGCCTTTAAGAACAAGGTCCCTAAACCCTGTTGCATCCTTGCGTTAAAGGCGAACGACACACGCGCCCATCCTACAAAGCAGAATAAATATTGTCAAGCGAATTTTGAGCGCAGTTATTGATCATCTTTTTCTTTTTTTGCTCTATACCCTTACGGTATCCCTACCGTCTCATAGATAATATTTTTTGAACTATCGCGAGTGACGCTGTCTCGTTCTTTTTTAACACCAAATAAATTACTGTTCAAATCGACGCTGATTGATATATCCGATAAAATAACCGCATCATGGGTTATCACGTCTTCAACGGTGGCTTGGTCACTGAGTTGAATGGTCGTGACAATGTCATTGCTTTTTTCCTTTAAATTTGCCCATGCTTCAACATTTTTCCCCATGGTCCCTTCTCCGCTGTCAAACCCTGTTACAGCCTCAACCTGCGCCAGTGCGCTTTTCGTTGTTTCAGTGGCGTGATTGCCCAAGCAGTTAATGGCGACTTTGGCCGCTTGACGGACAGCGCTATTATTATCACCCAGCAATGCCACCAAGTGTGCTTGAAGGGCTTCGCTGGCGTGCTTGTTGATCTCTATAATTGCCCATTTAGCGCGGACTCGAACATTCGGATCTCTGTCTTTGAGCAACTCAATCAATTTGAGCTGAAGCATTTTATTCGCATATCTCCCGAGCCCCCCAATTCCCAAAGCAGCGTTTTCCCTGACTTTGGAGTCTGGATCGTGTGAAAGCATCTCAAGTCTGGCTTTCAACCTCTCACTCGCCTGCTTCCCCAGAATTCCAATCGCACGGGCAGCGGTTTGTCGGACTTGGGACTGCACATCATAAGAGAGCTGCTCAAGTCGAATTTTCAGCGCCACACTCGCAGACTTTCCTAGCCATCCAATTGACTGCGCAACAGCCTCCCGAACCTCAGGCTCGGCATCATGGGAGAGAGTCTTGAGCCGTACCTTGAGCCCCTCACTCGTATACTCCCCGAGCATACCAATCGTCTCAGCAGCAGCTTGTCGTAAATCTGTGGCAGTGCTCTGACTGGCTTCATCTATTTTCCTTTCCAGAAACCCGGGAAGCAAACCGCCTAAGCTTCCCATCCAAAGAATCAGCTGCCGCGGCTGCTGGCGCCACCTGTCTTCTAAAAAACATTTTATGGACGGCATTTCCAGTAAGCGTCTGGATAAAAAAAACCATCTATAAAAAACATAACTAAAAATTGCCCTCTCTGTAAAACAGGCGTCTAAAAAAGGGAGAAAGGACTTAACCCGGGATTGTTTCAGGTCATCCCACGAATTTTTTTTATCTAAGGGGCCCCCAAGCGCCACGTCCAGTAATCGACAAGCATGAAGAAAGGAGAGCGAGGGCCGAAAGGTATCCTGATGTATTAACTTTATGACTATCTGCGCTACATCCGCCAACCATAATTGCTGTCCCTGCGCGAATAAGTAATAGAGAGTTGCTTGTCGCTGATGTTCATCCTTAAACGTGAAAAATACGCTAAACGCCCTTGGCTCACTCAAAAGACTCACCAAGAAGATTTGCATCCGGTAATAAAAAGAGCCTTGAATGCGTTTAATTATCGCTAATCGTTCTTCGGGTGCACCCATCATGAGTCGTTTTGCCAACGCCCAGGCCGCTAAAAATTCCTGATAGGTTAAATGCCCAAAGGTATAGCGTTGGGTTTGCCTATCGGTTTCTATGAGGTCTATCGGACTCAGTAAACCAAAATGCTCCAGCGCCGCAGTGAGTTTTAGCTCTCGGTCGGCAAAAGGGAGCATAGCCAGTATATGCTTGAGGGGATGCTCTGGAGGTAATTGTGTGACACTGACTTGCGTTTGTTGTGCTAACATGCCCTCCAAGGCTAACTCAGCTAACCAGGCGAGTGGCTCTTGAACCCGCAGGAGGACTTCTTGCTCGGTTAAACCACGCGCCCGCTCGCCTAGGTTAAGGTAGCTCGATTGTTTCTTTAAAAAGCGCTTACCCAAGGTGATAAATAACTTGGCATACAAGAGGGTTAAGGGGATATCACCCTCAGTTTGCAGGAAAGCGGGCTCTTTCAGCCCTAAGCTACACAAAAGCTCTAACTGTAAAGGCACCCCGGCGAGTTCCCGTAACTGCGGTTGCATGACCCAGGTCGTCAGTGAAGCTGTCATGCTTTCGCGGCCAAACCCTTGGCAAAACTGCGTGACATACCGCTTAATATGACGGGGCGTAAATCCACTCAAGGCTAAATGGTGAGTGGCACAGCCGAGTTTTTTGTGTTCAGCCA
>JAIELR010000024.1 GCA_019752835.1 Gammaproteobacteria bacterium
AAGAAAACCCTAATTATGATTATCTACGTCAACTATTCAGGCACTTGCGGACGGAGTTAAGTGTTGATGTCACGCATAATGATAAAAAATTGCCTTATGTGCCAACAGAGGAGGAGATTTGCAAGTATTATCAAGCGGTGTGGAAATCACGTAACATGAAACACGTTTTGATGATTAAAACCTTACTATATACTGGGGTAAGAGTCAGTGAATTGGTTCATATTAAGCTAAGTGAGATAGATTTTGATAGTTGCCAAATACGCATTACTGAAGGAAAAGGTAAAAAAGACAGGATAGTTCCGTTTCCAGACAGTTTTAAGGAAGTATTGGCCATTCATGCTCATAATATGCGCGACAAAGGAGGCGAGCATTTGTTTGAATCATCATGGAAAAAACCTTACACTGATCGAGGAGTACGTAAGATTCTTGAGCGATATTCGCGCGAAGCAGGGATGGTGCTCTCAATTTCTCCACACAAGTTGAGACACTTTTTGTTTACATGGCTTAAGAAACAAGGGATTGATGATGCATTAATCCAGCCTTATTCAGGTCATGAAAGCCGAAAATCGCTCGAAATTTACTCAAAATTGTTGATTTCCGATGCACAAACTGAATATGAGGATATTATTGGCAAGTTTCCAGTGTGAGTTTATCTCCCGTGGCCCCTTGTGGCACGGACCGTAAGATGGGGCCAATTGGAAAAAACCCTATACCGACAGGGCTATCCGTAAAATTTTAGAACAATATACCCTCTTAGCAGGAATGGAGCACTCCGTCTCTCCCCACAAGCTAAGACATTTTTTGTTCACATGGTTAAAGAAACAAGGAATTGATGACGCATTGATACAGCCTTATTCAGGCCATGAGAGCCGGCAATCGCTCGAAATTTACTCAAAACTCAGCCTTTCTGAGGCGCAACCTGCTTATGATACGATAATGAATAAATTTCCAGTCTAATAAAAGCATAAGTGATGCGCCATCGACCGCAGCGTGGCAGTAGGCCTTTGAGGCTGCTAACAACCGTCAAGCCACCCGCTTCGCGGGTGCGGTATGACTTTTTATCGATTATAGCGTGTTTAATTCATTTAGAAAAAAACTATGACAGCTATACCCAAGATACGAAGTTGGATATTCCACAGTATGTGAACACCCAACTTCGCATCTTGAACTGCGGTGGGTATAGCTGTCATAGACGCAATTCTTTATAAATTAAATTTTAAAAGAATTTTCGGGAGTCTTTAACTTTTCCAAACGTTTTTCTGCTCTTTGTTTTTCGTAAGTAGAAAGATTATTAGCAGGGTTGTGCAATATTCCTTTATAAAGATCTTTCGCAGTTTGTTGATATCCCGCCGTTGCATCCGCTTTACGAGTATCTGGATTACGAAAAGCACGCTTAAATATGCCATATGCAGCGCTTGCTTCAGCTAAGGGAGCTACAGTAGGTGAAAGCTCTATTATGTTAGGACTATTATTTTGATTGACAGGTACAGGGGCAATCTCTATGATGTTAGGAGCGCCATTCTCAATAACTGGTACAAGTGCTGGAGCAATTTGAGGTTGTACTTGATTGGCTACCGTATCTTTTTTTAGAAGATCTTTACCTACATCAATAAGTTGTTTTACAATGCTGACATTGTTATCAAGTACTTTATTAAGAGTGTTTTGAGCCCGCTCTACCATTTTTTGGTAAAACTCAATACATTTTTGGAAATGCTCGAGTTGTCCCCCCAATATTTCATGAGCCATATTCACCATAGCGTTCGTTTGGTCTTTAATACCTGACTTTAACGTATTGAAATTTGCTTGTAAAAGCTTGTTTGTACTCTCCATATTTGCTAAACAAGTATCAGCATATTTTTGTGCAAAATCTGGGTTGATTTCTGCTAACTGCTTATAATAAGCTATATCAATTACTTTATTTAACTTGTCATTTGTTTTATCCCAGGCATCTTTTAAGAGCGCATTTCCTTTATCGGTAATTTCAATCACGAGCTTTTGACTAGCTTCAGCCAAATTCATAATGCGATTTTCCATTTCCTTCGAGGCAGCAATCACATCAAGACTCATTTTTTGTATGGTTTGAGTTAATAAGGCTTCATTTTGCTGAGAAGAACGTAGATATTCTCCAACCGTGCTAATGACACTGGCCGCACCATAACCGAATGGTCCTAATTTACCACATAACAACATTCGCTCAGGACCTTTAGCGGGGAACCGTTCGGCAAAACCAGTCAATTGCTGAACCATGTTTCCCAAACCTTCATTGTTTAACAATGCTAAAGCATTTTCCATTTCTATAACTCCTTCAATTTCCAAATAATTTTTGAATAAATCTCTAATTGTTATTAGCAATTCTTCATCCTTAGGAGAACAGTCTCCTGACTTTATCATATCATAAGTTATGCTTTTTCCAACTTGTAAAACGTTTAATAATCGAAAAAAAATTTCATCTAATTCATTGATAAAATCACTATCATAGTAGTCGTTTGTTTTTAAAGAATTTTCATCTACCTCCATTAATACAGTAGCAATAGTTAACTTGATTATCTTGGCAAATTCAGACAGGTGTTTTTGGCGTATTATTCCTTTTTTGTATTGCAGCTGCCAGTTCATTTTTTTTATTTTATAAATTTGAACATTAAAATCCCCCCGTAATTTTCTTAGATGATAAATTTTTAAACCTTCAAGTGAAGCACGCGCCGCTAACAAGGATATTTTTGTCAAAACACTATAGCATACGTTAAATAACTGGGGATGCTGCACGTTAGGTGCTTGATAAAATGACGATAAAGAAATAAAGTGATAAGTAGAAATCGCTGGCTTGCTGGCAGTTGAAATGATATTATTCGTTGAAATTTTTGTTTTTAATTGACCGAGCCCCACCTCTAACCCGAGGGTAACCGCTGTTTTAATCGCCGTTGTAGTCACAGAAACAAAC
>JAIELR010000182.1 GCA_019752835.1 Gammaproteobacteria bacterium
CGAAGTAAGAAACCCCCCATTATTTTTGTGCTTTAACATAGTTCTTATCAGGCAATTGTGCGTTTAAATATTAATGGTTAGTTAATAAAATGTTGATGTTGTATCTGAAGCACATTTACTTGATCTGCCCGATGCAACATTCGATATCATTATTTCAACTGAGTGCCTCGAACATGATCGATATTGGATACAAACTTTGAATAATGCAATGCGCATGTTGCGTCCTGGGGGAGTGTTGCTCATTACTTGCGCGACGATAGGGCGCCCTGAACATGGTACGCGTCGCACTACGCCTGACGATGCTCCACTTCTGGCAAATATCGATGCTGAATGGGCGGATTATTATCGTAACCTAGATGAAAATGACATTCGAACAGCCATAAATATACCCGATACATTTCAGTTTTCCGAATTTTCAATAGGCGTGGAAACGCATGATCTATATTTCTTTGCCATTAAGCATGGCGTATTTGAGAGGCGCCTCAACAGATCTCCACAACTCAGGCAGTCTGCTCTGTTAGATAAACTCAGTTACCTTGAACAAGCGGTAGCTGAACATGATAATCAGATTGCTGAGCGCGATAGGCAGATAATCGAATTTAGTCAAGCTGCCATTGAGCGTGATAAGCAGATAATCGAGCTTAACCAAATACTAACCGAACGTGACCGGCAAATAATTGAGCTTAATCAGGTCGTCACCGAGCATGATCGCCTCTTTGCTAGCCTGTACCAGTCAAGATCATGGCGTATTACACATCCTCTTCGTGTCTTCATGACACAGATGGGTCGTATCGGTGCTTTCACGCGCCGAGCTCGTGCAGCTTTTCGTTATGTCGCTCGAGGAGATTTCAAAGGTCTATACAGTCGGCTCAGATCGATTCAGCTCGAGCAGGCTATGCAGAATTTTACCGTGATAGGACCTCCTAAACGCTGGGGCATCATGGCAACGCCCCATACTTTGTTTATCGCACATCTGATTGCCTCGCGCCTTCGTATACATGGTTGGGAAGTTGACATTCTGACGAGTGCACCCAGTGGTTTCCCACATGATATGTATATTGTGATTTGTTCGCAGATGTTCAAAAAACTACCTCCCGGTGAAAGGCGCATAGCTTATCAAATGGAGCAATCAGTCAGCTCACGCTGGTTTACTGACAACTACATCCATATATTGAATGGTTCGCTAGCTGTACTGGAATACGCTTTGGTCAATTTGGAATTTCTGGCTAGCAAACAGGTAGTTTATCCTCATGTGTATTATTTGCCCGTGGGTGCTGATCCAAATTACATGAATCACGTTCCATCGACGGATAAGAATTGCGATGTACTGTTTTATGGTGATTCCAACAGCTCGCCGCATCGACGCAAAATGTTGGATGCGCTACAGAAGAATTTTAATGTACATATAAGTCCCGAGCTTTTTGGTCTTGACATGATTAATCAGATTCGCCGCGCACGAATCGTCATCAATTTACATTATTACGAAAATGCGCTGCTGGAAATGCCCCGTATTCAGGAATGTCTTTCGCTGGGTATTCCTGTGGTGTCTGAAACCTCTCAAGATCTGGCTGATTATCCGGAAATTTCCGAGGCTGTAACTTTTTTCGAACAAGGTAATGTGCAAGCCATGCTCGATGCGGTTCGAAATGCATTAGCGCAACCTATTGCACCAGAAATAGTGCATAAGGCTGCTGTCCGCAGTTCAGAGCGTTTTGTATTTATGTTTGATCGATTCTTGGTCGCCATGGGTTTTTTGTCAGTTGAAAAACTAGCTGATAACACGTTGCCACTGCCGCAAAATGTCTCTCGAATTGCCTTGTCGATGCCAGAGGCAATTTTTCGTCGCCGTGTCTACGAGGCCAATCAACCCCAAAATTGTGCTGTATTCGATGGTGTGCGATTGCGTCCTGGTTGGGTGGGTTGTGGCTTATCCTATGTAAACCTGGCGCGTCATGCGATAAAGCATCAAATCAAGCGTTTAACCATTCTCGAAGATGATGTGCTCTTGCCAAATGAATTCGAGGAGAAAATGAGCATTGTGCAGAGCTATTTGGATACAAAACATGACCATTGGGACGTTTTTTCCGGAGTTATTGCTGTATTGCATGAAAAAGCTCAGATTCTCCACGTTGAAACCTTTCAAGGCATGTGCTTTGTGACGCTCGACAAAATGACCAGTATGGTTTGCAATATTTATAGTGAGAAGGCTCTGCACAATTTAGTGACATGGAATCCGCGTCACATAGATGACCAGACCAATACGATCGACAAGTACCTGGAAAGCCAAGATAATCTGCGCGTGATAGTAACGGTGCCTTTTCTTGTCGGTCACAGGGAAGAGGTTCACTCTACCTTGTGGGGTTTCCAGAACACTCAGTATTCTGACTTGATTGCCACAAGCCAGCATATGCTGCAAAAGAAGGTTGAAAGTTACCACAATGAGAGGTTATAAGATGCAGAAAACAAGTGAATTATTCAGGTTTATCGGTTATTCTAAGATTAATAAGCAAGAGAGGCAATCTGTTGTTTATGTTTATGTTTATGTTTATGTTTATGTTTATGGGAGTAGTATTTTGCTAATGATAGAAAATTCTAATCTCATGTATTTCTAAAATATCTTAATAAGGAAAAAATTTATTATGGCTTATTACACAGCTTGGCATGGTACAGATAGTAGTGAAGTATTGTCTTCATTTGTGCTGACTTCAATTGAGCCGCCTGATTTTGATTATTATCTTTCAGTTTATGGTGCTGGAGGCAACGATACAATCTACGGTGGCACACTTGATGATTCTTTATATGGTCAAGATGGAAACGATACAATATATGGGGATAGTGGTGATGATCATATAGAGGGCGGTAATGGGAATGACATTCTGGACGGTCAGGGGGGCAGAGATACGATGAAGGGG
>JAIELR010000185.1 GCA_019752835.1 Gammaproteobacteria bacterium
CATCATATACCTAATGGTGCTGTGTGGCCAAAGAATGAAATCTTAAAAAGGAAAAATGAAATAACAGAAATGGGTCTTCGCTGGTCTGTAGTTGAAAGTGTGCCAGTGCATGAGTCCATCAAAACGCAGTCGCCCGGTTTTGAGTTGTGTATCGAAAACTATCAGCAAACCATTAGAAATCTCAGTGAATGTGGAATTGATATTGTGACCTATAATTTTATGCCGGTATTGGATTGGACCAGAACAGATCTTTCTTATACAGTTGCTGACGGAAGTAAGGCGCTTCGTTTTGATAGGGCAGCTTTTATTGCTTTCGATCTTTTTATTTTGAAAAGGATAAATGCTGTTAATGAATATAGTGGGGATGAAATAAAAAGAGCTGAAAAGATTTTTTCAGAAATGCCGGAGCAGGATAAATTGCAACTTCAGAAAAATATTATTGCCGGATTACCCGGAAGTGAAGAAAGTTTTACACTGGAGCAATTTCAATCTGCTTTAGATGCGTACAAAGATATTGATGCCGATAAGCTGAGGGCACATCTCATTTATTTCCTCAATAAAATCATACCTATTGCAATTGAAGTAAATGTTAAAATGGTAATCCATCCTGATGATCCGCCTTATTCTATTTTGGGCTTGCCGCGAATTGTGTGCACTGCCTCTGATCTCGAAAAATTATATAATGCTATCCCTTCCTTGCAAAACGGATTATGCTTTTGTACAGGATCGTTTGGAGTTCGGTCGGACAATGACCTGCCTGCTATGATAAAAAAATTCGGTGATCGAATCAATTTTATTCACTTGAGAAATACGAGTTCAAACGAGTACGGCGATTTTTTTGAAGACAATCATCTGGAAGGAGATGTGGATATGTATGCTGTAATAAAAGAGATCGTTGAATTGATGAATGACAGAAATATAGCAATACCTGTGCGCCCCGATCATGGACACCAAATGCTGGATGATCTGTACAAGAAAACCAACCCAGGATATTCTGCAATTGGCCGATTGAGAGGGCTTGCTGAAATACGTGGAGTAGAATTGGGTATATTAAGATCGATGAAATAATAAAGAGCCGCCAAGAGGCAGGCCCTTTATTAAAATTTTGTATTTAACCTTCTTATGAATAAATGCGAAGATTAGTACCGCTTAATTGTGTTTTATAAATGGTTAATCCTTTTGAGCCATTAGCGTTTTGCCCAACACCATTAATATCGAAAGTAGCCCCATGCGCTGTACAATACCATTGATTAACAGAACCTCTATAAGTTACCTGCTGTTGCCCCTCGTGGCTGCAGATAACAGTGGCTGCAGCATATGCACCTGTATTGGTTCGGGCAATTACAACTGAATTTTGAATGACATAACCGCCATTGTTTGCCAGTGCAGCATTAACCGTATCGTTTAAATTGATTGTAAAATCAACGGGCCCTGAAGGTGTTGTTGATTCTTTATCGCATGAATGCAGGCAGGTTGCAGTTAAGGCAAAAGCTGCACCTAACCCTATTTTATTAAGGAATTCTTTTCTGTTCATATTTCTGTTTCTAAACTTTGGTAATAGATTTATTACTTATGACTAATTTGGAAGATCCGGGAAAGGTTAAAGCCAAGACGGACATCAAATTTTTCCCAACTACCGGTAGTTTCTGTGATGAAAGCGCGTTCATTCATACCGGCAGAGTTTGAAACGTGTAATTGAAATACGTGACCACCTGTTTCAATATCTACGCCAATCGAAAGGGGATTGTAGTTTACATCTTTTTCAATTCCGTTTAAGAGATAAAAATAATCCCAGGTAAATGCAGTACGCTTATTCATCTTTAATCTACCTCCGAATCCAACAGCAAAAATATCGTTTGGCTGACTGGCTAATGGCACAAGATTATTATGTACGATGGTAGGTGTTATTTGAAGCGTTATTCCTTCGCTGAATTTTCGACCAATGATCACCTGACCATAATAAGCCAATCTGGAAGAGAAAAAGTTTTGTGCAGTAGGATCGGCATAAGGCAGTGTGTTCATTGTCATTCCTCCAACTAATGCAATAGTAGCAGGAAAGCTATGTGTTCCGGTTGATTGGCGAATGGGTGCAAACTTGATATAACCATCAAATTCTTTTTTGAAAGTACTTCTTCCAAAGCCCATTTGTAAATAACGAGAAATACCAAAATCAAAACCTAAACGCATTGAAGCCTGATCCAGACCGGCAAAATTGTTTCCCTGATTCAACTGACCAAAACGGTGCAGAATTCTAAAGTCCATCGTTCCGGGAGATAAAAATTCCATTGAATGCCCGTTAATAACTCTGATCGATTTAAAAGCATTTTTTACGATCTCTTTTTTGGGCTTATCGGTATCAACTAGGTCCAATAAATCTTTGTCCTGTGCTTTTACGCCTTCTGTTATCAGTACTACCGACAAAAGTATACAGAGGCTGAATAAATGTGAATATTTCATGTGTGAGTTTTGGGGGATGATACAGGATTATTTCGCTAATGGATCGAGTGTACAATCAACTGTAATTTTAGCGAACTTTGCAACTTTGTCTGCTACCAACTGAGGAATCACGATGTTGTAGTCGGCAAACTGAGCAACAAAATTTGCACTTACCAATACCTTACCTGCTTTTACAATAATCTTTCCTTCGGTTTCAATCTCTTTTGTCTGACCGTGCATTTCCAGCTTGCCTTTTACTTTGGCCGGATATGAGCCATCTTTGGTATAATTAACAGATTCGTTGTTACTAATGGTGCCCTTAAAAGTAGTCTTGTTGTATTTATCGCTTTCTACATAGTTCT
>JAIELR010000003.1 GCA_019752835.1 Gammaproteobacteria bacterium
TGCTTTAAAGGCAAATTAAACTTTCAATTTTAAATATTTTTTTGCCAAATACTTAATACCAAGACATAAGAGGTGTAACATGCTAACCAATTTAAATCAAAATGAAGTTGATACTCTTCAACTAATTTTTAGTTTTATTTTTAAGGAATATTATAATAATATTGATAGAAATAAAAAGCCGTCTTCTGTTGAACAGAATACACGAGTGTTAATAGACACTACTCAAATATATTTCCTTTTTGTAAAGAATTATCAAGATTTTCAAGGATTAGGGGCAATAAATCATAAAAATGATTTTTTAAATAAGTTAATTGCCATAATATCAAGATTTATTGAGCCTTATGATACACAATACGTGAAGAAGGGCGCTTTTACTGAAAGTATCTACCAGGCGCTAGGGGTTCTCGGCTCTTTGGACGATAAACCGACAGAAGACAAACTACTACAACAAAAATTTGAAGTGGTTTTCTATTGGATCAAGGCTATCATTGAACCATCGATGCAGAAAACTTCCCAATCCTGCTCCAGCCAACTTCCGACCTCAGAACACAAAGAAAAAAACCTTAGCCCTATCATGGCAAAAATTATAAATAATAATCAGGCCATTGCAATGCAAGAAAAAACACCTAACAGCCCCTTCTTTATGGCTCCAAAAATAGGGGACATTAACCCTGTGGCAACTAATGCATTACAGCAAAGTCAACATATCCCTCCTTTTAAGAAAGGCTAAGTGACGACTAAAAAATTGAGATAAACGAGTACAGGGACGTACTATGATAAATAACCCAATGCCGTCCTAATCAACATTTCAGCCGCAATGGGAATGATTTCGTCATCAAATTGATATGCGGGATGATGCACATACGGTTTATTTTCACCCATCCCTACGAGGAAATAACTGCCTGGTATCTCATTTAAATAAAAGGAAAAATCCTCAGTGGCCATCAAGTTTTGAGCCATGCTCTCAACACCTGAAATACCTAGTATATCGATAGCAGTTTGCTTAACTAAGGATGTTTCATTTCTTGTGTTAATTGTAGCTGGAGTTAGGCTAACAAAATTGATCTGTGCTTTTGCACCAAATGCGTCTGCTGTTTTTACCACTACTTGAGTCAGTTTATCCTTGAGAAAATCTAAACCTTCATTTTTCACAAAACGTACTGAACCACGCAAAACCGCTTTATCGGGAATCACATTATCTGCTGCACCCGCATGAAATTGCGTAATAGAAACCACCACGGGTTCAAACGGCGACAGGCTTCGACTCACAATAGATTGCAAGGCTTGAACAATAGCACTGCCGACATACACTGCATCGACGGTTTTATCAGGTGCTGATGAATGACCACCGACGCCTTGAATAACAATTTCAATAATCAACGTCCCAGCTAAAATACAGCCTTCACGCACAAATACTTTATTTTTAGGCAACGATGGTAAATTATGGTAACCAAAAATAGCGTCAACGCGTGGATTTTCCAACACTCCTGCTTTAATCATGGCAGCTGCGCCATTGCCGCCCTCTTCTGCCGGTTGAAAAATAAATTTTATTTTTCCTTGGAGTTCATACTGATATTCTTTTAACACTCTAGCGGCCATCAACAGTGTTGCCGTATGACCATCGTGTCCACAAGCATGCATTAAGCCAGGTTTCTCCGATCGATACGGTAAATCACTGGCCTCCTGGATTGGAAGCGCATCCATATCGGCACGTATTGCAACTGTTTTGCCGGGCTTATTTGAATCTAATACGGCACAAACACCTGTTTTTGCAATCCCAATTGTTGGCTCATAACCATAGGATCGTAGTGTTTTAGCGACTAAATCAGCGGTTTCGACTTCTTCATAACGTAACTCAGGGCGTCGATGTATTGCGTGACGCAATGCGATAATATCGGGTAAAAAACGATTTATTTGTTCCTTGATTTGATCATTTTTCATAAACTCACTCCGTTTCTGGATAAAAACTGGGTAATTGGTTTTTATCGGGTTTAGATAGATATTTTTTAACCGAAAACTCAGGGGCGATAACCTTCCACGTTTCTGCTGCGTGCCAACCACGACTGCTATGAGAATAACGCAATTGATCTAAGGCGGCTATAGCGTCTTTTGCGATAGGTGATATACATTTTTCTTGAATATCGGTTAAGGATAAAATCCTCGTCTCAGGCCAGCATTGTTGCGCGTAATGGATCAATGCAAGCGAAAATTGCTGAGGGTCTTGCATTTTAACTGCCTGTTCTATTCGCGACTTGGCGTCCTTTAATGAAATCGCCTTAACAGACTCTACCGTTATAGACGACTCATGATTTCGTTTATTTCGCTTATTTTTCCAGTATATTAATAATATAACTAAGGTTACCAACCAAGCTGTTGCAAATGTCATGGCCACCCAAAACCAAGCATTTATATTTTTTAGTGCGTCCAAAAGCGATTGAGTCGTTAGTGTTTTTTTAGCGTCAGTTTGTTGCGACAAGAGCTGGGTTGTCGTTGGTACAACTGCAGAGGGAGTAGACGCCGCGGTCTTTCCTGCTGCGCTAAGCACCGTAATTGTTTTAGACGGCAATGTAACCGTTTCCATAGTATTCGTTTGGGTATTCCACCAACTCACTCTCACGGCAGGCAAAATGAAGTTTCCTGCTTGTGTGGGAATATAGGCCGCCTTTTCTATTCGAGTACCGAAAACTGTTTCACCATCAGAGCTACTTTTCAACTCAGGTTTGTCCGGATACACTTGAAAACCTTGAACATCCGTGGTAATCATTACCGG
>JAIELR010000193.1 GCA_019752835.1 Gammaproteobacteria bacterium
GACGTTTAGAGTTAAGGTCAAAATAAACATTAGTATCCGCATCAAATATAGGCTCAATACCATGAAGCTCTTTAACGTAGTGCTTCATTAAATCATCAAGTGTATCGACCGATTCAAAAACATTATCATATTGCGGCACAAAAAAGGCGGGTACCGAATTCTGTCTCAGCCCTATACGCGGTTCGACCTGATCGCCAGGAATAGCAGCAGCCACCACCATTTCTTTAGTGCTAGGTATTTCAGCGTTATTAAGCCGCTCATTATGGTCAAGAGCATTTTTTTGCGCATCTGATTCTAGATCGGTAAAGATTTTATTAAACAACTTCACCTCAGTCTCTACCATGTCGCGCAGCGTCAATACCCCCTGTATAAAGAGCTCAGGCTCTTTATTCGCATCCTCACCGATCAGCTGCAGGTAAACTGTTTGAAAAGCTGCAACGGACGGATAGTGCGGATTAATACGTTTACGCTCACCATAATTCGCCGTACCATCAGGATGACAGACGCCTGAACAGCGCCGCAACGCAAACTGAGCATTCATCAACGCTTCCAATTCAGTAAAATCGGCATCTGGCATGGACTTAAAGCTCTTAATATCATTAACAATCTGAAGCAGATTATTTGACGTCCAACAATCTGGATGTTCTAGCAGGTAACTAAATTGAAGATAGATTGTACTCTTCCTTGCAACCAAATCGCGCTGACATTGATAGCGTGAAAATAAGGCTTCGATAGGTTGTTCTGCTTTAAAGTACAGTTCAAGTGACTCAAGTCCCTTATCAGCCTCATCCCCGATATAAAAATGGGCGCCTTTTTGTTGCGCCGCACTCGACGCGAGCCTCAATTGTTGAATAGCGCCCACCAGTTTGATTCGATTTTCCAGCGTTAACGCATTATGTAAATCTTTGGCATCGTCCATATTTATCACTAAATAAGGCAATTCTGTATTATTAGCAAAATCCGTATGAAATAATTGCTGCGCATTCGCTATTTGCGCCAAGAATTGTTTAAGCAGGACCCCAATGCGTTTTATCCGTTCATCATCAAGACTCTGCAGAGTGTCGCACACGGTCTCTAAGCTAGGCGCCTGTGAGGCGGCTGCTGGATAAGACAACCCAACACTCTTTAAATAACTGACAAGCTCCGTCACCCGCCGCTGATCGAGCTTTTCATCGTCAATCGTCGATGTCATCACTTTCTCTTCAGCAATTGTTATGGTCTCAATTAACTTAGTTTGGACTTTTTCACCATAGTTATAACTAAGCACAATTGACGCCACTGCATTTCTCAATGTATCGGTCATACCTTCAATATCTGATTGGGTATAGGCTACTTTTATCGAGTTAAAAGCATCTATAAACAAACTATTATGATTGTATTTAGAACCGCGTCTCTCAAGAGTTGAAATACTGCCCGTCGGCGATTTTTTATTTTCTTGGTTGTTTACGAGGAATTTTTCAAAACTAGCAGCATCCGCACTCGCCAACTTACCAACACCTACGTATTGCTTACGTAAATACAACTTCAGATTATCAAGATCCAATTTTAAGTGCGGCTCTAGCAGCGCGAACATTTCCAAAAATGCAGACAACATATCATACGCGTATTGAGCGGATGCTTGCTTTGCATTTTTATCATCGAACTTCAATGTTTCTAGCTGACTAATGCTTTTTTTGTAAGCGCCAAGTGCCGCTTGAAAGGCGAGGAAGTCAGGCCCTCCTTTCTCTACTATTTCTTTTCCAACTTCATTACCGATTATATCATCTTGCGTAATTGTAATGCGACGTTCCATCGGAATAAACTCACCCTCCCTCTCGCGCCTTCGTTGCTCAGTGTGAGCTTTCAATTTCTCGGGGTTTATCAGAACATTTATTTCGCTGGAGCGAATAATCAAATCTTGATATTTTTCTATCAAAATAGGTGCTAATTCCGTCAAAAAATGAGGAGTTAACGGTTGTTCATCTACGGCAGGAGTGGGCATTTCTGCGATGAGCAACACCGCCTGAATGAGATTATCTAATCGTTTATTGACTGATTTAAACGGATCACGGTCATCATTTATGGGCCTCTTACGAATCACAGTTCTTTGCTCATCCGTCCAGCCGCCATACTGCTCTGGATTAAGTGCGACCCCTGAGAAGTAATGATTAATAGGCGTAAACAATTTATCACACGCTTGTTTATACGGTCTTACTGCCTTCGATTTTTTTTGCAATAATTCGTTCATTGCGTTTACATTATACGCCTTATTTACCGCCAATTTCATGGCACTTAAGGAATGAAGTAGCGATGCTTGAATTTGTGCATCATCTGTTCCAACCCGATCCACAAATTGTTCACGTAATATGCTCGAAAATTCTTTATTCAACTCCGCTTTAACCGCTTTTTGAACCCCCTGAAACATTGCTTGAAGTTGAATTTCAATATAGGTGTAATCAACATCCTCTACACCTGACAGACCCTGAACACCTTCATTTGATAATTTTTTCAAACGATCTGTCACCGTCGCAGTTGCAAAGAATTTTACGATATCAACTCCATTTTTATCCGTTAGCGAAAGCTTTTCCCACTCTTTTGCTTTTGATTATTTGCATTCAGCTTTTTTGTCTGCGAATCATTCTTAGAAGATGCATTGAGCCTCGCCTGATTTTGTGCAGCAAGCTTACTTTGAACTTCTGCCGGCAAAGGAATGATTTTTGCTT
>JAIELR010000197.1 GCA_019752835.1 Gammaproteobacteria bacterium
CAAGTTTATACGTTACAAATGCTCGAGCTATTTTAATTAATTCCGAAAATTCAAGAGCTTCCCCGCCGGTTGTTATACGGCGTAAGCTAGATGCTTTAAGCTTAGGTTGTTCGGCTATTAATTTTGCCCAATTTACCATGAAATTCTCATGGTTTTTTTGATAAGATGTTGAATTTGGAATAACAATGCTTCCACCACAAGACATCAGCGTAATTAAAGGAAAAGCGCCAGAAACACCGAATAATGGCCTTGGATTAAAAAGACGTGTATCCACTCCAAGTGGATAGCGATTTACTGTTGATTTTGCATGATACACTGTCGCATACCATCCATGCCCCACGACTTTAGGCCTCTCTGTGCTACCGCTCGTCAAATAAGCACTAATGATGCGGTCAGCCGTATTGTCATACAACTCATTTAATATTACTGCTTCAGCATCAAGAGAATTAAAAATTTCTTCGAATTTTAATTTTTCATAATCTTTATTTAATTTATATATTATTTCTTTTGTTGTTTTTTCATAAATAATGCAATCTGGATTTATTTGCCCTAAAATTGGTTTTAATATTTCATTATAATCAAGGCGAGAATCTATTGGAAACCAAACACCCTGCAATGCAATAACCGCATAATAAAGCTGATACGATTCAATGGAGCTATTACCAAAAAAAACAATTTTTGATCCTGGCTTCACGATATCCTGCAAATTAGCCATCAATAATTGAACGCGCTCAAAATTTTCTGCATAGGTTATTTTTTGATCGGAATCGATAAGAAAAAGATGATCTGCAAATTTCTTTGATTGCTGTTTTATCCATTCAAAAGGTGATTTCATACATATCTCCAAAAAATTTATTTTTATGGAATTATGATAAAGCATAATTCCATTTTTTTATATCCGTGATATCACGGATTATTTTTAGCAAATTTCACGATCAATTCAGCACGACTGTCTACTCGCCATTTTTGTTTTGCATTGACAATATGAGATTCTACGGTTCGAGGTGAAATTTGTAATTTTTTCCCTATTTCTTTATCACTGTATCCTTCTGACATCAGCAGTACACACATATATTCACGCTTAGTCAACGACATTTGCATCGTCATTTTTGGTAATTCTATACTAAAACCAAGCAAACCGATTATTGTTTGTTTTTCATTAAATAACGGCAATTTTTTACTGACAAAATCAACATACGTGCCTTCATATCTTATAGCGCGCTCACGTACACTCAAGCCCTTTTCATTTTCAAATATACATTTATCATTTGAACGAAGTTCATCCGAATAATTATGCCAAGGAAATGAGAGGTCATGTTTATTATAGACATCAGTTACTGACTGACATCCCGCTGAATTAATAAAAAAATCATTCGCCCAGAGATATTGGCTGTTTTTATTTTTTATAAAAACCGGGAAGTCAAGCGTTTTATAAGCTTGTAGAGGCAACGAATGAAGATAGAGTCTCTGTTCTGACATATTTCACTCCATAATTAAATGAATCTTGAAGAACCTTATTAATTCTTAGTATCAAACTAACTGCGATAAAAAAGTTAACGCTGAAACAATCACTGGGTCATGATAATCGAAACAATTTTTGTTAACAAATGGTTTATCAATGACAATTTGGAATGTATACTGAATCGCTCTCTCGCTCTGTCAGGGTAAAAACAAATCAATTTTCCTCTGTAAAGATATTTCAAACAGGAGATTTAAATGCGCAGTATTATGGGAAAAGGCGAACTGATAATCAGTCAAGATAAATGGCTTTTATCACTTGTTCGCGCAAAGAATTCTATCCATGCCTTTCTCATATTAGAGGGCGTAACTGAAGCGAATGAACGAGAAGTAATGAAAGCTGAGTTACTCTTTGAGCCGGAAGATAAAAAAAAGGGGAGGGTCGTTTGTGATCCTGTCTCAATAAAACGCTTAGAAGAAAGAATGAAAGAAGATGCGTTTTGTTTTTACACGTGGAGATTGTCGTTAGAGCAAGCTCGGGAATTCAAAGCGAAGATAGAAACAGAAAAACAACGTGAAATTGTTTATGTTACATTTGGTAACTCTGCTATGAACGGGTTTTTTAGTGCATCTGCCTCTAAGGCTGTAGCCAGTAATGATGCATCTTTTGAGCGATTGAGCAGCGCTGGTGATACGATGGGAGGTGTTGCCTGGGCCTCTCACGCCTCAGTCGATATGTTACTTCGCGAAGGAGTTAATTGTGTTGATTGGGCTATTGAATTAGTCAAGAGTCTGAACCTACCAACACCTAAAGAATGGAAGGCTTTTTGTATTGTTCATCCACATGATATATTACCAGACCCTTCTAAAGCGGGTTGTAATATTATGTGATTAACACGAAATGGACTTTAGCATGCAAAGTGAAAATAGCATAAGTGAAAATATTATATTTCTTCCAACCAAGACTCGATTGCAGCTACTGGAAGAGCTTCACCAACGAACACTTATACAATTTGGTCGCTATCATAATCATAATCCGAACTTTCTTTCCGACCCAGAGGCAATAAAAAAATGGGAGGAAGCTCGTGAGCGCTATCTTCCTGCACAGGCTTTTTCCTCTGGGGCAATGGAGCATTTCC